>CAKAPY010000207.1 GCA_916719935.1 uncultured Actinomyces sp.
TCTCGCGATCTTTATCCAGGCCGCAGGCCAAAGTATGAAAGAGGAAATGGGTTCCTCGAAGGGACGCAAACGTTCCTCGTCACGCTCTTCCTCCCGTTCTTCCTCTTCTTCACGCAGTTCACACACTGCACGTACTTCTTCCTCCGCCGCCCAGGCCTCGGGGAAGGGAAACAAAGTGTGGGACGTTCGCGAACACGGACTCCCTCCATTCCAATACGAACCAAATCCCGATGGGGATGCCGATCCCGGCGAGGTCGTGTGGACGTGGGTGTCCTACGAAGAGGACCCAACCCAGGGCAAGGATCGTCCCGTTGTCGTGCTTTCGCGAGTGCAGCAGGGGCTTGTTGTCGCCCAGTTGACGTCCAAGGACCACCGCAAAGATGCCGAGCAAGAGGCACATTGGGGACGCTATTGGTTCCCGATTGGAACCGGTGCATGGGATCCGCAGGGCCGCCCCAGTCAGGTGCGCCTGGACCGCCTGCTCATTGTTGCCCCCGGCGATGTTCGCCGCGAAGGAGCGACCGTAGACCACTCAACCTACAATGCCGTGTGCGACGCGCTGCGTCAGCACTGGAATGCCTAACGACCACTTCCACCACAACACTGCGAGGACCCACAATGACCGATTCCGCTGAAATTGCACGCCTGAAGGCCGAGGCCGCGCAGGCAGCCGCCGAAGCTGCTGCCGCAAAGGCTCAGGCTGCACAAGCTGCTCTCGATGCTGCTCTTGCCGCTCAAGGTGGCCAGGGCGACCAGAACGAGGCCGCTTCCCAGGCCGCCGCTGCCGATGCAGCAACCGAAAAGGCCGAGGCCGCACAGGCAGCCCTCGATACCGCTTTGGCTGAGCAGGCAGCTCCTTCCGAAGCTGCTCCCGCCGAAAGCCCGGAAGCTGCACCTGCAGAAAGCGCGCCGGCCACCCCGGCTGCACCTGCACAAGCCGCTCCCGCTGCCCCTGCCCAGGCCTCGGCAAGCGAAGGCGAACTGCAGGGCTACGCGGAGCAGGTCCGCGCGGGCTACTCCTTCACCTCGCCTTCAATGCGACTGGGTGCTTTCCTGGATGGCGATACTCCGGTTCCCGGCGCACCCGTTGGAATCCCGCTGGGGCTCATGAACCGTCACTGCTTGGTTGCAGGCGCAACCGGTACCGGCAAGACACGAACCCTGCAGCTGATGGCCGAGCGTCTTTCAGATGCCGGAGTCCCCGTTTTTGTCACCGATATCAAGGGTGACCTCACCGGTCTGGCTCAGGCGGGTACCTCTTCAGAGAAGCTCCTTGCACGTTGCGCAAGCATTGGCCAGAACTGGGAGGGTAAGGCATTCCCTACAGAACTGCTCACTCTGGGTGGCCGCGGTGAAGGCGTTCCGATCCGCACAACCATCACCGAATTTGGCCCCCTTCTGCTTTCGCGCGTGCTGGGCCTGAACGACACTCAGGCCTCAGCCCTTCAGTTGATCTTCCACTGGGCCGATGGTCAACAGCTCGCGCTGATTGACCTCAAGGACCTGCGTTCGGTCATCGACTACCTGACAAACAACGACGAAGGCAAGGAAGAGCTCAAGGGCATCGGTGGTGTTTCCCCAGCAACTGCAGGCGTGATCCTGCGCGAGCTTGCTGCTCTGGAGGCATCGGGCGGCGATGTATTCTTCGGTGAGCCAGCCTTCAATATCGCTGACCTTATGCGCGTGTCAATGGACGGTCGCGGCGTCATTTCGTCGCTGGAACTACCCGACTTGGGCAGCCAGGGCGCTTTGTTCTCGACCTTCCTCATGTGGCTCTTGGCTGAGCTCTTCGAAACTTTGCCGGAAGTGGGCAACCCCGATAAGCCGAAGTTGGTCTTCTTCTTTGACGAGGCTCACCTGCTCTTCACTGATGCCTCGAAGCAGTTCCTCCAGGCGGTCGTGCAGACAGTGCGTTTGATTCGTTCCAAGGGCGTGGGAATTGTCTTTGTTACACAGTCCCCCACCGATGTTCCCGACGAGGTTCTGGCTCAGCTGGGTTCACGCGTTCAGCACGCACTGCGCGCGCACACTCCAAACGATGCGGCAAACCTCAAGAAGGCAGTTTCGACCTTCCCGACCTCTCCCCTGGATCTGGCTGAGGTGCTGACTTCACTGGGTACCGGTCAGGCTGTCGTGACGGTACTGGATGAGAAGGGTCGCCCGACCCCGGTTGCTCCGACCATGTTGGATGCGCCCGCCGCCGTCATGGGCCCGGCTGATCCAGGTGTTGTCTCCTCAATTATCAATTCCTCGCCGCTCCTGTCACGTTATCGTGACGCGGTCGATAACGAATCGGCATTCGAATTGATGCAAGCCCGTCTTGCAGATGCCGCTAAGGCAGCAGAAGAGAAGGCTGCTGAGGCACAGCGTCAGCTTGAAGAAGCGAAGGCGCAGAAGGAAGCCGAGAAGCAGGCAGCGAAGGAAGAGGCAGCGCGCCAGAAGGAACTTGAGCGCTTGCAGCGCGAGGTCGAGAAGGCCGAAGAGCGTAAGCGTCGCGAGGCCGAAAAGGCTGAGGAGCGTCGTGCACGCGCCACGCAGCGCGTGATTGAGTCGACGGTCAAGTCCGTTGGAACGACTGCAGCGCGCTCGCTGACCCGTTCAATTTTGGGAACACTATTTAAGTAAATTCCACAATTTTCGAGTACTTCTGACGCTTTATCGACTTCGTGTCACAACCCTTGTCGGATATTTCACCTTATGGTGCGAAAGGGAATGAGATCGCCAAAAATAGAGTTGTCAGAAGTGATAGCAGTGGTGCGGCCCTTGCGGTTCGCACCTTCAGATAGGTTTTAGGAGAACAATATGACTCAAGCACACCCCGTTGTTGCAGCAGCTTTGCAGCAGGCTCTTGTTGATCTGACCGATCTGTCGCTTCAGGGCAAGCAGGCACACTGGAACATCGAAGGCCTCGGCTTCCGTTCGCTCCACCTGCACCTGGATGAGATCATCGACGAGGTTCGCCTTGCCGCTGATGATGTTGCCGAGCGTATGGCCGCCATCGAGGTTGCACCCGATGCGCGTGCAGCGACCGTTGCAGCGACCTCGCTGGTTGATCCGATGGAGCCCGGCTTCCTGCCCACTGATAAGACTGCTCGCCAGTACGAAGAGCGCCTGCTTGCAGTGTCCGAGCGTATCAAGGCAACCCTTGATCCCGTTGACGAGCACGATCACCTGTCCAACGACCTGCTGATCGGCATTGCAACCGGCCTGGAGAAGCAGGCCTGGATGCTGCGCGCAGCAACCAAGGATCTCAACTGATCTTTTTGTGAGGGGGTGGG
>CAKAPY010000208.1 GCA_916719935.1 uncultured Actinomyces sp.
AGGTCAGGCGGTAGATCTCATCGACATGGACGAGGCCGGGCAGGCCTCCCGTGATGAGGCTGGCCTTGAGGCCCTGGGGAGCAAGCGAGAGGTAGGAAGTGGTGATGAAGCCGCCGTAGGACTGGCCAAGAGTCGTCCATGGCTTGTCTCCCGCGAGCTCGTGGCGGAAGGCCTCGGTATCGTAGACGATTTGGTCTTGGCGGAAATAGCGCAAGTAGTTGGCCTTTTCCTGTGGGGTCGGAAGGAAGGAAAGGGATTGCGCATCCATGCGGGTGGACTGACCGGTGCCTCGTTGATCAAGGAGGACCACGCGGTAATCCTGAAGTAGGCGGTTCATCCACCCGCTGTCAAAGGTGCCAAAGCGAGGGCTGGGGTAGCCGGGTCCGCCTTGGAGGAAGACTGCATAGGGCGCGTTTTCCTTGCCGGGACGCACGACCTCGCGCGCGAAGATCTCGATGGTCGGGTTATCTGCGTCGAGGGGGCGAGTGTGATCGAGGGGAACGTCGAGGCGGTGCTCGTAGACGGTGTGAGCGTGGTGAGTGTAAGAGGTCGTACGCATGGGACAACAGTAGCCCCTTGAGCGAGTTTCTCTAGAGCCAGTTCAGCATGAGGATGTAGCTGAGTGTCCCCAAGCCGACGCTCCACAGGAGGCGTCGTTTTGTTGCGAGGTGGACAACAACTGTAATGGCGGTTGCGATAATGGCTGCCCACCACTGGGAGCCCGCAGTGCCCGCGTTGTCACTCAGGGTTGCCAGAACAAGGATCAGCAAAATTCCCGGAGGCATCCACACGGCTATATTCCGAACGAAGCTGGACTCGCGCAGCGGCTCAAGGATTTTAAAGGGGAGCGCGCGCAAGGTGAAGTCGATGACGAAGACGACCAAGAGGATTCCGAAGAGGTAGGGGAGCGAGTGAGACATCAGGATCCCTCACCTCTTTCCGCAATCACATGGCGCACCACAAGGGAAGCGACGAATAGCAGCAGTGCAAGCAAAAGCCGTTGTTGTGGCCAGACCAGCATTGCGATGAGGAATGATCCGGCCGCCAAAACAACCGAGGGAATGTCCTTGAGGGAGCGAATCGAGTCGAGGGTGAGGGTGATAAACAGCGCAGTGAGCGCGAAATCTAAGCCCTGGATCTGAGTGGGGATGAACGAGCCCGCAAGAACGCCAATTAATCCCGAGGCCACCCATGTCGCGTTGTAGGTGACTTGCATGGCAAGAAGACGAGGCTTCGTCCAGCCTTCGGGTCGTGCAGCAGTGATCGCGTAGGCCTCATCAACCAGGGCATACATGGAAAATAGGCGCGCGAGCTTGCCCTCAACGAGGTGAAGGGGGAAGGAAAACGCGTAGAAGAGATGCCGGAAATTGACGAGCAGCATCGTCACCGCAATGACGGCGATGGGGGTGTGCGAAGCCGCCAAAGTAATGACAAGGAGCTCCGCCGATCCTGAGTAGGCAGCGAGAGAAAGTGCCGGTGCCATCCACCAGGGCATACCAAGCTGCATGACCAAAATGCCGTATGCAATCCCCAAAGGAATATAGCCCGCCGCAATGGGTGCGGTCATGCGGATTCCGGTGAGGATTTCCGCTCGGGTTGAGGATGGCATTCCCCCATTTTGAGCCGCGGGAACAGGACGTGCATTCGGTGTTCGCGAATCGGAACAGAATGTATCCGTTAACCCGGAAGGTTGAAGTTCTTCAGCGAGACGAGTTACCGAGCCGAGATTGGTGAGGACTGGTGCATGAGAATTCGAGGCCCGTTTTCCCCTGCAACCCAGGTGCTGCTTTCACGCAGCTTTCCGCCCGTCCAGGTCAAAACGTAGGTGATGACCCATGCGTCCGGATAGCCTGCGGCGGTGTTGTGATGGTCGCCTGCGCCCTGCACACGACTGACCTGGAAATGTGAGGACTCCGCATGTTCGGGTGCGCGTCCTTCCAAACCCCGGGTAAGAGAACCGTTGTGCCAGATGCGTATACAACCGGGGGCTTCGAGCGCTTTGAGGGCAAGAGAGTCTGCGCGAAGCCATGCCTCAAGGAATTGACGTTCGAGTGCTTCTTCCGGCGTTTCCAGCTCCGTCGCGTTTCCCGGAATTTCCCTGCCTGCCGAGGCAGTATCAGCTGCGGGCGTGGAGGGTTCGAATTCCGTCGCTGTGCTTTCCGCGGGTGAAGCGAACCCCGGTCCGCGAGGAATAGCGCGACCATCGCGATAAGCTTCCGCGCAGGAACGCGCTGCGTCATCAGCCCGCTCGTTGAGCGGATGCCCGGCATGCCCCTTGACCCACTCGAAGGTAACTGTGCGCCCCTGCATAGCGCGGTCGATTTCTTGAATGAGCTCGAGGTTTTTAATGGGTTTCTTATCGGCCTTGACCCACCCGCGCTTCTTCCAGCCGGGTGACCACTTGGAGATCACATTGATCGCGTACTGAGAGTCTGCGAGGATGTGGAGATCTTCGTCGGCTAAACCGGCTTGAGCGGTGGCATTGAGAAGCTCGAGGACTGCATTGAGTTCGCCTAAATTGTTGGTCCCGCTGGGCCATCCGCCCGCATCCCAACAGTCCTCTGAAATTACCCATGCCCATCCAGCAGGTCCAGGATTGCCCAGAGAAGAACCGTCTACTGCAGCTGTAATTGTCATAGAAAATTCCTCTACTTGGTGATTCCGACCTGGTGCAGTACGAAGGCGAATTCTTGTGCCCTGGCATTCCAGCGCCCCTTGCGTCCAGATGCGCCCGCGTGTCCAGCGACCATTTCGGTTCGGATCACGATGGGTGGTTGATCGTGGACTTGAGCGGTAGCTTGTCGAAGACGTTGAACCCACTTATGGGGCTCAACGTAGAAGACGCGTGTGTCATTGATTGAGGTCGTTGCCATGATTGCCGGATAGCGCACGTCTTGGCGGACATTTTCATAGGGGGTGTATGAGCGCATGAGCGCGAAAACGTCAGGATTCTCGATGGGATTTCCCCATTCTTCCCACTCGCCAACTGTCAGGGGAAGCGAGGGATCCAAGATTGTTGTCAATGCGTCAACAAAAGGTACTCCCGCGATTATGGCGGCAAAACGATCGGGCTGTGTGTTCGTGACCGCACCCATGAGAAGTCCCCCCGCACTGCGACCCTCTGCGATCAGACGATCGGGGTGAACCCATCCGGAGTTGACCAGGTAGTTCGAAACGTCCAGGAAATCGGTGAAGGTGTGGGTTTTCACCAGT
>CAKAPY010000209.1 GCA_916719935.1 uncultured Actinomyces sp.
ATTGAGGGACGTGTATGGATTGCCAGAGACCTACACCAGAAGGTTCCTCAGCTCGACAACGGTGATTTTTTACTGATTGAGGATAACGATCTCACTCAGGCAGACGCTGAGCTTCTTATTGAAAGCGGCGCGCGAGTTGTGATTAATGCACAGCTTTCGGTGACCGGTCGTGTTCGAAGCCGCGGACCCCAGGCACTTCTTGACGCAGGCATTGTGCTGATTGATGATTGCGGACCAGATGTGTGGGCCCTCAAAGACGGCGATACGGTGAGGGTTGTTGGTTCTGAAATTCAAAGTAAGGGAAAGCGAATCGCGCAGGGGAACCGATACGATTTGCACTCTCCGTTAGAGGACGAGCTTCCCGATGCCGATCAGACTCTCTCTGACCAACTACAGGCTTTTGAAGCATCCACTGCCGCATTCCTAGAAAATGAAGGCGCTGCGGTTCTTCACGGCGAAGGCTATCCGAAGCTATCGACCAAGATTGCGGGTCAACAGGTTCTTCTAGTTTGTGATTCCCCGCGATCCAGCCAGCAATTGAAAGATCTTCGTCAGTGGATTCGCGACACGCAACCTATTGTCGTCGCGGTTGAGGGTGGTGCACTTCGCGCACGGCGTGCGCATCTAAAGCCGGCAATCATTGTCGGTGATATGACTGAAGTACCAGATAGGATCCTGCGCAGCGGCGCAGAAATTGTTCTTCCGCGTGCTCACGATGGTGATCAAGGGCGTGATCGTCTCAATCGTATGGGTGTCGACTATCATCAGGTAGATCTCACAGCAGCAGCAGTTGATGTGGCGATCAGCGTATTGAGCTTTATGGATCCGGCCGCAATTGTTGTTGCGGGAGACGCGCGCGAGCTTGAGGACTATCTTGAGCTTTCGCGTTCGGTCGTCACCCCGGCCTTCTTGATTCGTTTGCGAGCCGGTGATCTTTTGATTCCAGCTCGGGCTGTCAGTGCTACTTATCGAAGCCGTATACGCGCTGGTTCGCTCTTCCTCTTGTCATGCGTTCTTCTGATCTCAATGGGTGTTGCGCTCTGGTCAACTCCTTGGGGACATGACCTATTTACCGGAGTGTGGGATTGGGTTTCGCACCTGTGGTCCCCAACGAATTCAGCAACCTCTGAGCTAGCCAACTGGGCTGGCGCACTCACTGCTTAAGGAAGATATCTCATGGTGAATTTTCGCTATCACATTGTTTCTTTGACCGCGGTGTTTGTTGCGCTGTGCTTAGGCGTTGTCCTCGGTGCGGGACCGCTTCAGTCGCGAATTACTTCAGGCTTGGCGTCAAAGGCCACCACGGCCTCGTCAAACGAGGCGCTTGCCCAGGCACAGAACAACGGCAAGATCGAAGCACGTGCCGTATCTGAGCTCGCACAGAGTCGACTCAATGGTTCTCTCAACGGTGTTTCGGTTGCGTTAGTGACCGTGCCGGGGACAGATTCTGCGGATGTTGACTCAATGCGTCAAACCCTCGGACAGGCTGGCGCGCAGGTTTCGGGCGTAGCCGAGCTGACGAATACGTGGCTGAGTGCAGATTCTGCGACTTTCCGTAGCACTTTAGCGACGCCTCTTGCCTCGCACTTGAGTGGTTTGCCAGCAGATGCGGGGGCTGAGGCAGTGATTGCGCAGGCAATCGTGTCTGCATTGACTCAATCCGGATCTGAGCCTGATCTTGTTAAGCAAATCCTCACGGGTGGAGACACCCCCATTATGAAGATCTCTCAAGATCCTCAGGGAGGCGCTCAAGCAATCGTCGTTATTGGTCCCAGAGCAAACACGACATCTGCGAATGAGACTTCGGCCGCAGCTCCTCTGGCGTCACAAGCATCATGGGAAGGCCTGGCGAAGATGATTGGAAATGCGCCAGTCGGGGGCGTTATTTTGGGCGATGCTTCAAGTGACCGTTCCACCATTAGTGCCCTACGTAATGCAAACGTTGCGGCAACCACGGTCGATCAGGTTGGAACGACACAGGGAACGATTTGCGCGGTCTTGGCCCTCAAGGATGCCCACGCAAGTGCGCGTTCCTTCGGTGTCGGTAGCGGCGCCACCTCGGTTTTCCCTCCCGCTCAGTGAGAGACAATAGAGCCGTGAATGAATTTCAAGATGAGCATGTCCCTGTTCACCTAGTGTCATCTCAAACTGTTTTCGAAGGAAAAGTCTTCGATATCCAACGTGATGAGCTGACTCTTGCGCACTCTCAGCAACCCATTGTTCGTGAATACATGGGACATCCTGGTGCAGTGGTCATCGTCGCGCTGCGCGGAGATGATGGCGATGAGGAAATTCTTCTGGAACGCCAGTATCGTCATCCGGTCCGCGCAAAACTGTGGGAAGTGCCCGCCGGACTTCTTGATATTCCGGGCGAAGATCCGCTGATTGGTGCTCAGAGAGAATTGGCTGAAGAAGCCGATTTGACGGCAAAACACTGGGACGTTCTTCTCGATATCTTCAATTCCCCAGGATGTTCGTCTGAATCAATTCGAATCTTTCTTGCGCGAGGCCTAGATCCAACAGGTCAAACTTTTGACCGCGAGGATGAAGAAGCTGATTTTGAATACCAGTGGGTGAGCCTTGATGATGCCGTAACCGCGGCACTTGATGGGCGCCTTCACAACGCGTCAACTGTGTCTGCTGTTCTTGCAACAGATGCGGCGCGTCGTCGCGGCTGGCAGCTTCGAGGCCTGTCATCTCAATGGCTTCGCTAACTAAAGGACCTTTGGCCTAAGACTTGTGATGCGAGTCGCGCAAATCGAGCCGTATTTCGCAACGAAAATGTTTCATAAAGAGCGTATGCTTTTTCATGAGATTCAAGAGTTGTGAATGTAATTCGCTTGGAGGGCAGCGTGGAGAGCAGTGATGCGCGCACCCGGCAGCAGGTACGTGATCTTGTTGTTGAGAAGGGGCCGGTAACTGCCTCGACAATTGCGCGCATTCTTGGACTGACGACCGCCGCGGTGCGTCGTCACCTCACCATCTTGCTTTCTGATAACGAAATTGCCGAGCATGAACCGGGACAGGTTGGGCGACGCGGGCGCGGACGTCCCGCGCGACACTATGTTGCCACTGCTCGGGCGCACGAAAAACTTGCTGAAAGTTACTCAGACCTCGCCTCGAAAGCCCTTGGTTACCTTGGGCAAGTTGGTGGGGGAGAAGCGATTGACTCTTTTGCTGCAGCTCGCTCTCGAGAAATCGAAAGGCG
>CAKAPY010000210.1 GCA_916719935.1 uncultured Actinomyces sp.
AACGGCAGAGCATCCGACTGTTAATCGGACGGTTACTGGTTCGAATCCAGTCGCGGGAGCTTCTCCCCGGTACTTGGTACCGGGGTTTTTCTTTTTCAGCGAACTCCAAACTGCCCATCTTGCACTCTGAGGCCGAGAGTGCCAGACTTGGATTTAGCACTCGGGAGTGCCGAGTGATAAGCACTAAGGCCGGTGAGGCTTAGGAGTTACCTGAGTCGTCCGTCGCGGGCATCGGTCCAATCCGCATCGCGGAAGGATAGAAGAACATGACGAAGCTCATTCACTTCGATGAGGAGGCACGCCGCGGCATGGAGCGCGGTCTGAACCTTCTCGCCGACACCGTTAAGGTCACCCTGGGCCCCAAGGGCCGTAATGTCGTCCTCGACAAGAAGTGGGGCGCCCCCACCATCACCAAGGATGGCGTTTCCGTTGCTAAGGAAATCGACCTCGAAGATCCCTTCGAGCGCATCGGTGCAGAACTGGTCAAGGAAGTTGCCAAGAAGACCGATGACGTTGCAGGTGACGGCACCACGACCGCTACCGTTCTGGCACAGGCACTGGTCCGTGAGGGCCTGCGCAACGTTGCGGCTGGTTCGAACCCCATCGCCCTGAAGCGCGGCATTGATGGCGCTGTTGAGGCAATCGTTGCCCAGCTCCACAAGGATTCCAAGCCTGTCGAGACCACCGAGCAGATTGCTGCCACGGCCTCGATCTCCGCAAATGATCCCGAGATCGGCAAGCTCATTGCTCAGGCCTTCGAGAAGGTTGGCTCCGAAGGTGTTGTGACCGTTGAAGAGACCAACTCTTTCGACACCACCCTTGAGACCACCGAAGGTATGCGTTTCGAGCGCGGCTACCTCTCTGCATACTTCGTTAACGATGCGGATCGCCAGGAAGCTGTCCTCGAGGATCCCTACGTCCTCCTGGTCGACACCAAGATCACCAACGCCAAGGAACTGCTGCCTGTCCTGGAAAAGGTCATGCAGACCGGTAAGCCGCTGTTCATCATTGCCGAGGACGTTGAGGGCGAAGCCCTGGCAACCCTGGTTGTCAACAACATTCGCGGCACCTTCAAGTCGGTTGCCATCAAGGCCCCCGGCTTCGGTGATCGCCGCAAGGCCATGCTGAAGGACGTTGCAATCCTCACCGCCGGTGAAGTGATCTCCGAGACCGTTGGCCTCTCTCTTGAGAATGCCACCCTTGAGGATCTCGGCCGTGCACGCAAGGTCATCGTCTCCAAGGATGAAACCACCATCGTTGACGGTCTGGGCGCAAAGGAAGACATCCAGGCACGCATCCGTCAGCTGCGTAAGGAAATCGAGACCACCGATTCCGATTACGACCGCGAGAAGCTCCAGGAGCGTCTGGCAAAGCTCTCCGGTGGCGTGGCAGTCATCAAGTCCGGTGCTGCAACTGAGGTTGAGCTCAAGGAACGTAAGCACCGCATCGAGGACGCGATCCGTAACGCTCGCGCAGCCTCTGAAGAGGGCTTGGTTGCCGGTGGTGGTGTTGCACTGATTCAGGCAGCCTCCAAGGCTCTTGACTCGCTGAACTTCAGCGGTGATGAGGCAACCGGTGTGAACATCGTCCGCGAGGCCGTCTCTGCACCGCTCAAGCAGATCGCTGAGAACGCTGGCCTTGAGGGCGGCGTTGTTGCTGACCGCGTTGCTCAGATGGAGCCCGGCTTCGGTCTGAACGCTGCAACCGGTGAGTACGGCGACCTGATGACCCAGGGTATCTCCGACCCGGTCAAGGTCACCCGCTCCGCTCTGCAAAACGCAGCCTCGATCGCAGGTATGTTCCTGACCACCGAGGCCGTTGTTGCCGACAAGCCTGAGCCTCCGGCACCGGCAGGAGCACCTGCTGACGGCGGAATGGGCGGAATGTACTGATCCTTTAGGGATTAGAAAACCGCATTCCCTATGAATGTCCCTGTGGGGGGGGCGCGCCCCCCACAGGCATTTAATGGGCAGCTGTATGTGACTAGGGCAGTTTCCTAGTGCGCGAAGAGCCCGATACTCTGTGCTTCAGCATCTGCGTAGACCTGAGCCGCATGCGAAAGCGAGCCTGAGATCTGGTCCAGGGAGCTTTCAACTTGAGCTTGGGTGAGCTGCCAAGAGGCAACAGAATCAGAGAATTGCGCAGAAGCGCCACCTTGCCAGGTATCTTTAAGCGCCAGTAGTTCGTTCATGAGCGCTGAGACTTCGTTTCGAATCGAGTCGCAAGTAATTTGGATCCGCGAGGCGCAGGATGCGATGTGTGCGGAGTCAACGGAAAAAGCGGTCATTGTGCCCTCCTAGGCTGGGTGAATGGGTGTTCACAGCCTAGGAAGAGTAAGTTGACGGCACCGTGCAGATAACACAATCTGTGGAGAAAACGGTTCAATCTGACACGGTGGATGAATACGACGATTCAAGTTTAAGGATTTAGGACAGCGGGGGAGGAGTTGGAATGTCCAGGTCATCCAATGCCGACTCCAAAGAAGAAGTGTCGTCAGCATCAGCTGCAGATCCACGCGAAGGGCTCTTTGCTGCAACTCCCGGCAGAGGAGTGTGGACGGTACTGGGAAGAGAAACCTGTTGAGCGGAAGGTGCCGCCGCGCCAGAGGATGTGGGGGCTGCCGCTCCGCTTGCTGCCGCTCCGCTCGCTGCCACTCCGCTTGGAATTCCTAGAACAGGTGTCTCAGTGTTCTCAGGAGGAAGCGTAGGCGATGCGGGCGCACTATTCTCCGCTGCCTCTTCCGCGCCATCAGATGTGGCATTGGAAGGGGCCTGAACGGAGGCTGTAGCCTCATCTCCACTGCTGTCAAGGGGAGCGGGGGTTACAGGCAGGCCAGCGGCCTCGTCAGTAGCAAACTCATCGGAATCAACGGAAAGGGTTGACTTCGGAAGCTCTACGACCGCGGAAGGCAAAGACTCAGCAGGAGTGCTCGGGGTGTCGACGGGGTCGAAAGGCTCAGTATGACTCTTAATGTTGAGGTGACGGCGCCGGATAATCATCGTTCCAGAGGCAGGAGTATCCGATGAGAGCGTCTCATGGTGTTCCTCTGGCTCGACATCTTCTTCGGGCTCATTGAGATCGGCATCGGGGGCATATGCTTTGAGAACTCGAGCGAGCTTGGCGCTTTCGGCCTCGAGATTAGCTCGTGCGCTTTCTTCCCATGCAAGTGCAAGCGGTGAATGAAAGATCTGCTCGCGCGCCAAAAT
>CAKAPY010000211.1 GCA_916719935.1 uncultured Actinomyces sp.
GTGGATCCAAGTTCTTTCACTCACCGTTGAAGAGGCAGATCACCCAACGGGGAATATTCAAACCGCTCAGACTGCGGGGGGCAATTCTTCGACCTCTCCCATTGAGACCCCGCAGCCCAGCGAAACTGCTGGTACGGGGCAGGGGAGCAGTGCCTCGCAAACTCCAAGCTCACAGGGGTCTGGAAACTAACTTCCTCTTCAACGCTCACGCTGAGAGTGAGGCCTCGCATAGTGGGCATTTTCATCACGCATAAACTGTGCAGGTAGTGGCCGATTTCGTGTCTTTTTTCATTGGGCTTACTGCCGTCATATGCGAGCGATCGAGTAAAATAAACCGGGTTTATTCGAAAGGTGAGGAATGATGAGCGCCATTACGCCGGCGAGCAACGCCGATCTTCAGGTCCTTGAAGAACAATTGGGACGCGTTCCGCGCGGCGTTGTTGGGATTGCAGCCCGATGTGCGTGTGGAAAACCCACGGTTGTGGCAACCGCGCCTCGTCTTGAAGACGGCACGCCTTTCCCCACGACTTTCTACCTGACCAGCCCCGGCGCTGTCCGTGCGTGCTCGACCTTGGAAGCAACCAAGGTGATGGAGGAATTCAATCAGGACCTTGCCGAAGACGAGGAACTGCGTGCGGCCTACCAGCATGCCCACCAGGCCTACATCGCAGCACGCGAGGAATTGGGCGCACAGTTGAAACTTGATGTGCCTGAAATTCACGGAGTTTCTGCTGGCGGAATGCCAACTCGCGTCAAATGCCTGCACGCGCTGGTTGGACACGCCTTGGCTGCTGGGAGGGGTGTGAATCCGATCGGGGATCGCGCGCTGGATATGATGCGCGAGCGCGGCCTGTGGGACCCGGCCGCCTGCACCTGCTGACTGACAACACAAGTAAGAAAGAATGAGATCATGACGCGGGTAGCGGCAATTGACTGTGGAACAAACTCAATTCGACTTCTAGTGGCCGATGGCGTGCTCAAAGGTAATGCCATTGCGCTGAGCGATCTGACGCGCCAGATGCGTATTGTGCGCCTTGGGCAGGGCGTTGATCGTACGGGACGACTTGCTTCCGAGGCGATCGAGCGGACACTGACCGCGGTGCGCGAGTACAAGCGAATGATTGACAATCTGGAAGCCGAAGAGATTCGTTTTGTCGCAACCTCTGCAATGCGCGATGCGGAAAACCGCGATGAATTCATTGAACCTGTGAAGGAAATTCTGGGCGTTTATCCCGAGGTTGTCCCCGGAACCGAGGAAGCCGCGCTGTCCTTCGCTGGTGCAGCCAGCGGCGTCGTTGGTCAAGAACGCGGCAAGGTCCTTGTCGTTGATATTGGTGGAGGCTCGACCGAAATGGTCGTGGGAACTCTGGGAAAGGGAGTTACCGAGGCTTATTCTGCAGATATGGGCTCCGTCCGCGTGACGGAGAAGTTCTTCGCGTCTTGTGCGAGCGACCAACCGATTCCCGACGGGGTGCAGGCGCAGGCAAGTGAGTGGATTGACGCTCGCCTTGACGAGGCCGAGGAGGTCGTTGATTTTTCCTCGGTTCGCGCCGTAGTTGGTGTCGCCGGCACCATCACGACGATTGCTGCGCACGCTTTGGGTTTGAGTTCCTACCAGCCCGAGAAGATTGATGGTGCTTTCCTGAGCCACGAGGCCACTGATTCCTCTGTGCGTTTTATGCTTGAGCAACCTCTTGCTGTGAAGGCAGCTTTGGGCTTTATGCCTGAGGGACGTGCTGACGTTATTGCAGGCGGAGCGCTCATTTGGAAGCGCGTTATGGATCGAGTGACTCTTCGCTGTGAGAGTAGCGGACACGAAATCGCGGGCGCGTTGGTCTCAGAACACGATATCCTTGACGGTATCGCACTTTCGATGCTCAATCATCGATAGTGGGCTGTGCCCCCATAGCCCAATTGGCAGAGGCAACCGACTTAAAATCGGTGTGTTGTCGGTTCGAGTCCGACTGGGGGTACTCATTAGAACAGGAACCGAGGGAAAGGAAACTGACATGTCAAACCCCGTGTTCTCAAAGATGGAGCGTGATTGGTCGCGCGCCGATTCGACTCCCGCAGGTTACCCGACAATGCCGGGCTATCAACCAACGAATGCTCAGCCTTCTGGAACAGCGGTGCTGGACCCGCAGCGCTACCCTTATGCCCAGCAGCAGGCCTCGGCTCAAACTTCTGCGCAGAACCCCTACGGTGCGCCAAGCGGAGCCCCGGCGGTTGATCCTTCGGCATACGCCGATATGCAAGCCGCATACCAGGCGCCCTCTGCAGATGCCGTTGACCGCGGTCGTATGACCTACGATGATGCGCTGATCAAGACGGGCATTACTTTCCTGGTCCTGCTTATGGGCGCAGGCCCGGCATGGATTCTGACGCTGACAAGCCCGCTTCTGGGACTCGGTCTTGCCGTTATTGGCGGCGTGGTTGCCTTCATTCTGGCTATGGTCAATAGTTTTTCCAAGACCATTCGCCCCGCACTGGTGATTGCGTATGCCTTTGCTGAAGGACTTACGCTGGGTGCTATTTCGGCCGTTATGGAAATGGAATACCCGGGTATCGTCGCGCAGGCATTTATCGCAACCGTTGTAGTTACAGGCCTGACGCTGGTACTTTTTACCTCCGGTAAGGTTCGTAACTCGCCCAAGCTCATGAAGTTCACGCTGATTGGCATCTTCGGTTTGCTGATCACCCGCATTGCGAATGCAGTGCTGGTTGCCTTTGGCTTGATGGCACCAATTGATTCGATGTACATCATGGGTATTCCGCTGGGAATTGTTGTCTCAGTGGTTGCTGTTTTCCTTGCGGCGATGAGCCTCATTAGTGATTTCGATACCGTGAAGCAGGGCGTTGAACGAGGCGCTCCCGCAAAGTTCGCGTGGTACTGCGCCTTCGGCATCATGGTGACGGTTGTCTGGATGTACATGGAGATTCTGCGCATCCTGGCAATTCTGAATCGTCGATAAACTTGTTTGACGTTTGACGTTTGACGTTTGAAAGGGGCCGCTCTCAGATAGAGGCGGCCCCTTTTCTATTTCTATGCGCACTACATTTTTCCGCCGCTCACCGAACGCGTCCTTCGAGTCTGGATATGCCTGTTTGCCCAGTGAATCTAGGTTGGTCTCTGGGAACATTTGTGCAATTTAGGGAACGCGTGTCCTATCTCGCGCGACTGGGTTGC
>CAKAPY010000212.1 GCA_916719935.1 uncultured Actinomyces sp.
TGGGAGCAATCATTGCGATCCCGATTATTTCGGTGATTTGGTCAATCTTCTCTGAGCTCTACGTGCCTCGCGAGCGCGCATAACCACTGGTTTTAACGAAAATCACGTGAGCGCACGCGTAGCTCCGTATTCATCGGATAGATACGGAAGGCACGAACGCTTCGTGTCCCATACATGTTTTCACAGTAGCCGTCGACAATAACCGCCGGAGCCAAGACCTCTTGGCGAAATTGCCGCCACGTGTTTTCGGTGACCGTAATGTTCACACTTCCAGTTTCATCTTCTACGCTCAAGAAAAGGACGCCTCCCCCACTACTGGGACGCTGACGATGGGTAATAATTCCTCCCACTCTGATGCGAGTACGGTTCTCACACGCGGTGACCCGACATGCGGGCGTTACCCCCTGAGTGTTCATCTCGGGACGAAGAAGTACAAAAGGATGCTGTTTGGGCGACATCCCCATGGACTTATAGTCCAGATTAATTCGGGCAAACTCGTCCAAAGGCGGAAGCTCGGGAAGATGGTATTCCATGCCAAAACCATCGAGCATTGGTTGATATTCCTCAGAATCTCCTCCGTCTTGGCCTAAGCTACCGCTTGCCCAGATTCCTTCACGTCGCTCATACCCCAAAGAATCTAGAGCTCCCGCCTGGGCGATCTTTTCCAAATCAACACTGCGGAGCCTAGCTCTGGATGCCAGCTGTTCAAAGCTCGCATACAAGCCGTCCTGACGCTTGCGTACAATCCGCTGGATACAAGATCGATCAAGCCCTTTAATGGCATCAAGCCCCATCACGATCCCCCACTGTGCGTGAGGATCAACCAATCCTTCTTTTCCGGGGACCACCTCTCCACGCGCCTCGGCAAGTGCCTGCGCGCCAATGACACCTTCGATCTCCTCGGCGGGGAGTACCCGGGTTTTCTCAGCCGAAAGGTTAACGTCAGGAGGGCACACAAGCAGGCCATGGCCTCGTGCATCATGAATCAGCGAGGAGGGTGAATAAAAGCCCATCGGTTGATGAGACAAAATCCCCGCATAGAAATGCTCGGGGTAGTGGACCTTCAGCCAGGCCGACGCGTACACAATGTAAGCGAAAGAAAAGGAATGCGATTCAGGAAAACCAAAATCGGCAAATCCTTGAACCTGCGTAAAAATTTCCTCGCAGACATTTTGAGGAATGCCGCGCTGGCGTAACCCCCTCATAAAAGGCTCACGAAGCTTCTGCATCTTTTGCATGCTGCGCGAAGAACCCATGGCACGCCTGAGCTCATCCGCCTTCGTAGCACTAAAGCCTGCAACATCCATAGCGATATGCATCATCTGTTCTTGGAACAGGGGCACTCCCAAGGTCTTTTCCAAAGCAGGACGAAGAAGTGGATGCAGATAGCTCACTTGTTCTTCTCCCCGGCGACGACGCAGGTAGGGATGGACTGCTTCGCCTTGAATCGGCCCCGGACGCACCAAGGCAACCTCGATGACAATGTCATAAAAACACCGAGGTCTAAGCCGCGGAAGCACATTCATCTGCGCCCGTGATTCCACTTGGAAAACCCCAACTGTATCGGCCGCACACAGGAGGTCATACACGCGAGGATCTTCATCTTCGAGTTCGTATAAAGAAAGAACCTTCCCCTGAGAATTTCGCACGCCCGATTCTTGAAGGGAATCAAAGATGCCCCCGAGCGCCCCTAACATCCCCAGTCCTAAAAGATCGAACTTCACCAGTCCAGCATCAGCACAATCTTCTTTATCCCACTGAATGACGCTGCGTCCGCTTGCTCGAGCCCACCGGATGGGACACACCTCGCTCACGGGTTGCTTCGTCAAAATCATGCCCCCCGAATGAATACCCATATGACGCGGAAGACCTCTCAGAAGCTGCGCACAGGTTGCCAGCATTGCTTGCTTCGGTGAATCGATACCTTGGGATTGCTCCCGACGCTGAGCACGAGTAGGTACGCTATCAGGCGCAATCCCCAGCGCTCGTGCGGCATCCTTATAGGCCAGTTGTGAACGATAAGTAATCACTGTCGCGACCTGCGCAGCACGTCTTCGTCCATAACGGCGGTACACGTATTGAATGACCTCTTCGCGACGTGCGCTATCGATGTCAATATCGATATCGGGAGCCCCCGAGCGCCCCGGAGAAAGGAATCGTTCGAAAAGCATGTGGTGCTTGATCGCATCAACAGCGGTGATGCCCAAGCAGTAGCAGACAGCAGAATTTGCAGCTGACCCTCTGCCCTGACACATGATCCCAGAGCGACGACAAAAATCGACAATGTCATGAACAATCAGGAAATACCCCGCGAAGTCTAGTTTTTCGATAATCGCCAGCTCATGATCGATGATCTGCCACGCCTGCGGATGAGCGCTGCGCTCACCGTAAATTTCCGCCGCCCGGCAATAAGTGAGTTCTCTGAGCCAGGAAATCGTCGTATATCCCGGAGGAACTTCCGTATCAGGAAGGTCCAAGGAATCAAAAGATAAGGGGTAGTAGCACTCGCTTGCGCACTCCGAGGCATTGTTCACTGCCTGAGGTGCACTACGATGCAGGACCAGCATTTCTTCGGCACTTCGCAAGAAGGGATGCTGTGCTGGAAGTCGATACTGAAGATCATCAAGACTGCATCCTTGCCTCAATGAGCACAAAAGATCCGCTCGATATTTTGATTGAGGATAAGCCATGACAGGAGCGGCACTTGCAACAAGAGTGAGACGATTCGCTTGTGCAAGTTCAGCAAGCTCACGCCCAAGATCATCTTGTCCAGGCATCAAGACGCTCTCAAGAAGAACACGTTCGCGTCCAAACAAAGCGATGAGATCTTTAAGGAAACGATCGGCCTGCGTGTGCCCCTGCGCATGCAAAATCCTTCGCAGAGGCCCCCTGCTTCCTCCCGTTAATATACGGATATCCCCCATCTGAGCAAGATCGTCGAGGCCGTGAGCCGGGCTATCTTGGGCATCATGCGTCAGCGTGTACTCGCTCATAAGATGACACAGATCCCGATACCCTTTCACCGAGGTCGTAAGGACAGGAAGGCGAATTCCGCGATCTTCCCACCCCTTGGGTAATCCCCAGCCCTGAGTCACTTCTCTTGGTGAGCTATATCGGGAGAACTGTCCTACATCTAGACTCAATTCAC
>CAKAPY010000213.1 GCA_916719935.1 uncultured Actinomyces sp.
TCACGCGGTCTGCACCAGCGGTCTTGAAGAGGTCTGCGATGAGGCGTGCAGAAATAGGTTCGCGCCCCAGGTGTTTCTTATCCTGGCGCGCGTAGGGGTAATAGGGGGCGACTGCGGTAATGCGCTTGGCCGATGCTCGCTTCGCCGCATCGATCATCAAGAGCTGTTCCATCAGCCACTTATTCACTTCACCGGTATGCGATTGCAGGACGAAGACATCCGCACCACGTACTGATTCGTTAAAACGAACGTAGGTTTCCCCACTGGCAAAGTCATACGCGGTCGTCGGAGAAACTCCGCAACCTAACTCTTCGCCAACCTGCTGGGCGAGTTCAATGTGTGCTCGACCCGATACAAGAACCAGACGCTTTTCACCGCTGGTTACCAGCCCCGTCATGCGGTATGTCCCTCCCGTTTATGCGGACTTTTTTCGTCGAGCAGTAACCTTATTCACCGTTCGATCGAAGTAAAAGGCGTTACTATCGTATCGCCTTCTAGGCGTGTGTTACTGACCCAGGCGGCAGGTACTCGGCACCCCGGCCCGACCTGTGCATTCGTCAGTGTTGTTCCCGGGCCGATTTCACAGCCCGTGGCGATCTGGGTACGACCGCGCAGAACAGTATTGGGATAGATCGTCGTATCCGCATCAATGCGGACGTCACATTCGATCCACGTGCTTGAGGGATCCACAATGGAAACGCCTGCACGCATATGTTCCACGCAGATCCTACGGTTCATTTCTGCGGCTAATTCGGCAAGCTGGACCCGGTCATTGCAGCCCTGAGCCATCCACTGGTCGTCAAGAACAACACCGTTTGTTACGCGGTCCGCTTGGTATGCCTGAGCAAGGACATCCGTAAGGTAAACCTCACCCTGATTGTTATTGGTTCCAACGTGCATCAACGCATCACGCAGGAATTCACCATCAAATGCGTAGATCCCGGCATTAATTTCGCGGATCTGACGCTCTGCTTCAGATGCATCTTTTTGTTCGACAATCCGGCAGACATCACCACTGGCATCATCACGGATGATCCGCCCGTAGCCGGTGGGATCATCAACAATTGTCGTCAGCACTGACACTGTTGCACCGCGCTCATCATGAGAGCGAACAAGAGCATTCAGGGTATCTGCATCAAGCATGGGGACATCGCCGTAGGTCACCAAGATCGTGCCCGAAAGACTATGACCGCGGCGGAAAAGTTCGTCGAGTGCACATTGCACCGCACGACCGGTTCCGGGAATATCATCCTGGTCTGCAATGATCACATCGGGGTTATTGCGCAGGATTTCAGCAGCGACAAGTTCACGCTGGTGACGGACAACCGCAACAAGATGATCGGGATGAGTTTCCGCAGCTGCGTGCAGCGCGTGACCAATCATTGAACGCCCGACAACTGGATGAACAACCTTGGGAAGGGAAGACTTCATTCGGGTTCCGGCGCCGGCGGCCAGAACAATCACTGCTGTGGGAGTAGTCATGTCGCCCTTTCACGCGCGCTCATTTTGAGCTCCGCCCCTAGGATTCGAACCTAGACTAAAGGCACCAAAAACCTCTGTGCTGCCGTTACACCAAGGCGGAAGGACACATAGATTGTGCCATAAACACACCGTGTTATGCCATCTAGAACCTATGACACGGTGTGAGTGTACGGTTAAGACATGGCCGAGAAGCGGATGAGAATGAGCGCTTTTGCGCGTCGCGAGCAATTGGTTGCTGTGGGACGTGCGACTTTCGCCTCAAAAGGATTTGACGGCACCAGTGTCGAGGAAATTGCCGCTCAGGCAAAGATCTCAAAACCCGTTATCTATGAGCATTTCGGGGGAAAAGAAGGCCTCTACGCCGTCATTGTGGACCGAGAAGTCCAGGCACTCATGAGCGCATTGGAAGCCGCTCTGGATTCCCATAAGCGCCCGCGAATGATCCTTGAGGATTCAGCACTCGCCCTGCTGAGCTACATCGAATCTCATACGGATGGTTTCCGAATCCTGGTGCGTGATGCCCCACAGAATTCGACGTCCGGCTCTTACTCTTCACTGCTTGGAGATGTGGCCATTAAGGTTGAGCACCTCTTAGCTGAGCAGTTTTCTCATGCGCATATGGATCCCAAATGGGCGCCCCTGTATGCACAAATGCTTGTCGGCCTGATTGCACAGGTGGGTCAGTGGTGGCTTGACGAGCGTCGAATGAGCAAGGAAGAAGTCGCCTCACACGTCGTTAACCTTGTGTGGAACGGTATGCGCAATCTGCGCCCCTCCCCCATCCTCATGACTTCCTCGGACGAGGCCAAGTAGCAGTTCTTCCGCTACAGGCGCGCGGCCTCGGGAAGGTAAACGGAAAGGCCACCGTCGGCAACCGGGAAAGTTGCCCACCCGTCCTCTTCGATCACGACGGCCGGATGCTCGCCAATAGCGCACACCCAGGTCTCACCCGCGCGCCAGTTCCCTAGGAATAAGCGCTTCTCGCCGGCAAGGCGGTCTGAAAGGATGACGGCGCAGCCAGTCGACGGGTCTCCTTCGATTCCCTGACGAGAAAAACCCACGACATCGGGATCATCAAATGCATCGAACTGCGGGCCTTGGGCGGCAGCCTTCCGTACACGCATGAGGAAGGGTAATTCACTCACAGCGGGTAGAGAGTCGCCGTCGCCCAGAAGATCTCCCCAGAAAACACAGGGAACCCCACTATCGCGCAAAAGAATCAAGGCGTAGGCGGAACGCTTAAACCAAGGAGCAACGGTGGACTCTAGTGACTGTCCCGGTTGCGTGTCGTGGTTTTCCACGAAAGTGACAGCCAATTCTGGACGAGTCCCAACCAGGGTATTGGCAAAAAGCTGCGAAAGATCAAAATTCCCATCCGAGACAGAAGCCTCGTGGAAGTGAAAATGCAATGGGACATCAAAGAGTGCAACGTCGGGGACTCGGTCAAGGTAGGAGCACAGCTGCCCCACGTCGTAGCTCCAATACTCCCCTACAGCGGGAAGAAGTTTGCCAGTCGCTTCACGTAAATTTGGCAGCCAGCGCGCAAAGAAATCTGAACCGATGTGCTTAACAGCATCCAAACGCAGGGCGTCGACGCCCGTAGTTTCGATATACCAGCGGCCCCAACGATCTAATTCCTCATTAACCTGCGGCGA
>CAKAPY010000214.1 GCA_916719935.1 uncultured Actinomyces sp.
TCTGTCATCGCAATAACTTTCTCAGTCGTCAACATTGCCGCATGTTCTTGCGAGGTGTTGGAGGCGCGTCTATGCGCTACCCCATTAGCGTAACAATTATGAAATCCTTGCGCAAGTATTACAAAACATATTCAGGGGTGGGCACTTTCATGCCCACCCCTGAATATCTAGGGTTTCCTC
Source organism: uncultured Actinomyces sp. (assembly GCA_916719935.1). Taxonomy (GTDB): domain Bacteria; phylum Actinomycetota; class Actinomycetes; order Actinomycetales; family Actinomycetaceae; genus Pauljensenia. Next base: position 181 of record CAKAPY010000214.1, read on the forward strand.
AGCAGCATTCCCGCTCATCACAGCGCGCTACCGAGCCCCCTTCTGACTCCAGCTTACGCACTTTCTACTCTCTCTAGTGACGCGCGTCGAAGCCAACAAAGGGAACCACAACCTTGCCTTCTTCGTTCACGCTCAGAGCCTTGGACTGCTCGATTACACCCGAGATGATGTCAATTGCGTTGGAATCGGTGGTGTCCGAATCATACGGAGACTCATGAGTAAAGATGCCCTTTCCACCACCAAAGCGGAAGTTCTTCACAAAGTCAGGGCATCCCTTTCCACCCGCGTAGCATTCGGCCGAGTAGACCGGACGAACATTGCCCACACCTTCCCCATCTTCCGAGGAGGAATAGATCGACACCTGGTACGTAGCCTTTGCCAAGTCCACGCCATCGAGGGCACTGCGGTCAACGGACATCATGATTCGATTCCCCGCAACCTTCAAGGTCACCTCGCCCTTCAACTTGCCCGCATTGTCATAGACACCCATGTTGTAGGGCAGCGATTCTGAACGCCCATCAGCAATCAGCACATAGTCCCAACCACCATGAGCAAAGGTGTTCGTCCCCGCGAGCAGAGGCGTCACATCAGTTGAGGTATTGGCCTCGCTTCGAATATAGATATTCAGTCGCTGAGTACTCATCTGGTTCATGCCCCACGGGTTGTTCACAGGAGCCCCCATTCGCGTAACGAACTGGTAGTGATCATTATCGCGATACACGGAGGTTTCAAGCAGGTCGAAGCTTCCCGGATTAAAGTTCTCACTCTTCGGGTAAACAACCGTTCCGGCGCCGTTATCATCACCGCTGGGATCACTCAAGGTGCCAATCTTGTCACCGAAGGAGTAGATCGTGTAGCTTTCTCGGCTCACGGTATTTTCGGGTGAGTATGCACTCACGCGCACCGAGTTGATCGCACGATCCAAGGTGAGATCAGCGCTGAATGCGCCATCAACAACAGGCAATTCCGTATTCGTTCCATTGACCGTCACGACAACGCGATTACCATCGGTTGTTCCCTTAAACGAAAGATGACGAGAATCCAAAGATTCCTGATCTTTGAGCCCTTCAACGCTCAGTGTCGGCATGTTCTCAGGCTTGCCGTCTGCGGTGGCATTCCAGTTATCCCAGCAGTCTGCATCGAAATCCAAACGTCCAAGCTCATTGGATGCCCAGTTTCCACCGGCCTTCGTCACGAAGGTATCGCCGACACTGAAGTTACGAATCTCAATACCGTTGTGGTCGACAGTTTCATTGCCGATCGTCACCTTCTTCCCCGCCTTATTCGCAGGACGGGTCAGACGGCTCACGACATTCGCTTCAGGCTGCCCATTCCACGAATCCACATGGAAATTAATGATCTTGAAGTTCTCCATATTCGACAGAGCGTAGATACGGAAACCACAGTTCACACTTCCTTCCACGACAGTGTTGGAAATGGTCCAGTTTTTCAAAGTCGTTGAAGGATCCGAGTAATCGAAGGCGCCACCGTTCCAGTGCGGGGATGAGTTGAATACACAGGTGTTGGTTGCACCCGAATTATTCATCAAGCTGTGCACAACGGTCGTTCCATCGACCTTCACATTCTCAGTGTTCCGGTAGTTCCAGCCCCACTGGAAGACCGGGCCGTTATCGTTCTTCCACACCACGACATTCGAAACATCCACGTTGCTGTGGTAGAGCTTCATCGCGTCATCATTTGTATGGAAGAACGAGCTCTTCATGGTCGAACCGGGGTACAGCTCCATCCCATCGGTCTGCCAGTACCAGGAACCGACCTGCTGGTAGTTGCGAACGCGTTGACTAAAGGACTGCTCGTTCGCACCCTCGATCGCGCTGTTACGGGCCACGGCCTCGGCAAACTCAGCATCGCTCATGCTGCCCTTTTCAGGGTCAGCGGGACGGAAACCATATTCCACAAAGGAGTGGTATGACGGCTCCTTAATAGTGACACCTTGCAGGTCAAGAACCTGATGCGGAGTAGTAGAGGTGAACTTCAAGGCCTTAACGCAGGTGGCATGGCAGTTTGCGCCATCCTTATGCTCCAAGGTCTTGTATCCATTCGACATATCTGTCTCATAGAGGTATTGCTCGCTTGAGAGCACACCGTAACCCGTGACCTTGTAGTTCGTAATGTTTTCATTGACCCCAAATTGGAAGGCCCCCTTAACGAAGGCACCGGGTTCAAAGTAGACCCACTTCACGCGATCTGGAAGGTTCGCAGAATACTTGTTGGTCATCCAGTAGGTCCCGGCTTTGAAATACACGATATCGGTGTCAACGGTATCCAAGTTGGTGACCTCACCCGGGGTCACATAGGTAATTGTTCCGTCAGCCTCGGTCGGAATCGTCGTCGGATCGACACGCGAGGCCCAGGGCTGAGCAAAGAGCAACATAGAGTTCTTCGGCTCGGTCCCGACGTATTCGTGACCTTCTCCGCCCTCAAGAGTGAGCCCACCCTGGTAGCGGTACACATCCATGAGTTCGGGAGCAAACTCTACGGATAGGCGGTAACCATCGTTATTCTGTGGAATATACAGACGCACAGTCTTATCGTTCAGCAGCTTCTTTTCGATATTCGCCTTGGCAGGACGAACAGTAACCTGATTGACATCGGTCAGTTTCGCACCGGTCTGCAAAGTGACATCGACGTAGACGTCGGTGTCATATTCGAACGAGGACCAGCTCATCGTCACGTGATTGTCTGCTTGGAACTTGGCACCATCGTCATTGAGGTCCGAACGCATGGGGTTACCGTTACGCGGGATCGACATATAGGTAAACGAACTATTGTCCGAATCAGTGCCATCGACGGCCGAAACCGATACCGAATAGAAGGGTGACTGACGAACCTCATTGTTAGCAAGGGGCTTTTCGGCGTCTTTCACGCCATTTTCGTGCCACCAGGTACGAATTTTATCTTCGCGTGTAGGAGTTATTTC
>CAKAPY010000215.1 GCA_916719935.1 uncultured Actinomyces sp.
ACATGCCCCAGGGCATGCACCTTCAGCAGCCCTCGCGATGGAAGAGCGTATGGCCCTTCCTTGCAGTGCTGGTGATCGTTCCCGCTGCCGCGTGGGGGATCAGCCACATCCTGACCTCGGGCGGTGCTCAGCAGAAGACGACCACAAGCGTCTCCACGACCGCTGCAACGACCCAGGCCCCCGCCGCCTCTGCGACTACCGAGGCCACTCAGACGCCTTCCGCAACCCCGACGACCAGTGAGACTCCCTCTCCTTCGCCGTCGATTCCCGTGCGTCACTCCGCAAAGATTTCCGTTCTGAACGGAACCGGAACACAGGGCCTGGCAGCACAGAAGGTTTCCGCACTTTCCTCCGCCGGATTTGATGGCGCCACTGCAGCGAACGCGCGCGGTTGGGATACCGAAGTGTCGACCGTTTACTACGAGGATCCGAACCTCAAGGCCACTGCTGAAGAGGTCGCGAAGGTCCTCGGAATTAGCCGCGTGCAACAGACGCAGACCGGCGACCCGGATGTCGTTGTCGTTCTGAAGTAAGGTTTATTAGCCGCTGAGCAAGGCTCGTGTTGCGCTGAAGGTGAGAGTTCGCGTTACACTTTCAGAGCCCCAATAGCTCAGTCGGTCAGAGCAGCGGACTCATAATCCGTGGGTCGTCGGTTCAAGCCCGACTTGGGGCACGGACCACGTTCTGCGAAGAGCTTCAATGACTGAAGTTGGACTGAGCGTCAGCTGAACGTGAGGTTGGACATATTCTTGTCCGTACATTGCACCCCTATATTCGTGTGCCTAAAATGAGTATTTGCGCTTTATTGTGCCCGAGGTGGCCCGTATCCATTCGCTGTAATAGGCGCTGGGCGGATGTGGACGGTGCCAGTTAATGGGTCGAAAAGCGTGTGCGCGCAATGAGAACGCAGGGAAGGACCCCCGTTGGCTGCAAGTACCAACACTGCCAACCAGCCCAAGAACCGCATTTCTTTCGCTAAGCTCCGCGAGCCTCTGCAGGCACCGAATCTGCTCGGCCTGCAGACCGAAAGCTTTGACTGGTTGCTGGGAAACGATGCATGGAAAGCACGCGTGGATGCCGCAAAGGCTGCTGGACGCGTAGATGTTCCGGATGTCTCCGGTCTTGAAGAAATCTTCCAAGAGATCTCGCCGATTGAAGACGTGGCTCGCACCATGTCTCTGTCATTCCGTGATCACCGCTTGGAACGACCGAAGTACTCGGTCGAAGAAGCAAAAGCTAAGGATTACACCTACTCGGCACCCATGTATGTGACCGCCGAGTTCATGAACTACAACACGGGTGAAATTAAGTCCCAGACCGTGTTCATGGGCGATTTCCCGCTCATGACCCCCCGTGGCACCTTCATTATTAACGGCACCGAGCGTGTCGTTGTCTCTCAGCTGGTCCGTTCGCCCGGTGTCTACTTCGAACGTACCTCGGATCGCGGTTCCGACAAGGAAATCTTCAACGCGAAGATCATCCCCAGCCGCGGTGCATGGCTGGAGTTCGAGATCGATAAGCGCGACGCTGTCGGCGTGCGTATCGACCGTAAGCGTAAGCAGTCGGTAACCCACTTCCTGAAGGCAATTGGCCTGACGGAAGGTGAGATTCGCGAGCAGTTCGCCGCGTACCCGATTCTTCTTGAGACTCTTGAGAAGGACACCGCGCGTACCCGCGAAGAGGCACTGACCGATATCTACCGCAAGTTGCGCCCGGGTGAGCCCGCAAACGTCGAGGCCGCTGAAGCGCTCCTGCACAACTTCTACTTCGATCCCAAGCGCTACGACCTGGCAAAGGTCGGCCGCTACAAGATCAACAAGAAGCTTGCGGTTGATTCCCCCGAAGGCACCTCTGAATTGGTGCTCTCGATCAACGACATCGTTGCAACTGTGAAGTACCTGCTTGCTCTGCACGCGGGTGAGAAGACCTTCGCAGGCGTCCGCCACGGCGAGCCCGTCGAGGTCCGCGTTGAGTCCGACGACATCGACCACTTCGGTAACCGTCGTATTCGCGCTGTGGGTGAGCTGATCCAGGCTCAGGTCCGCACCGGTCTTGCACGTATGGAGCGCACCGTCCGCGAACGTATGACCACTCAGGAAACGGACTCTATTACTCCGCAATCCCTGATCAACATTCGTCCCGTCGTTGCGGCAATCAAGGAGTTCTTCGGAACCTCTCAGCTGTCGCAGTTCATGGACCAGAACAACCCGCTGGCCGGTCTGACGCACAAGCGCCGTCTGTCGGCACTGGGCCCCGGTGGTCTGTCTCGCGATCGCGCCTCCATGGAGGTTCGTGACGTTCACCCCTCGCACTACGGACGTATGTGCCCGATTGAAACCCCTGAAGGCCCGAACATTGGTCTGATCGGTTCGCTGGCAACCTTTGCTCGTATCAACCCCTTCGGTTTCATCGAGACCCCCTACCGTATTGTTCGCAACGGACAGGTGACCGATGAGGTCAACTATCTAACCGCTGATGATGAAAAGGGACACTTCATCGCTCAGGCTTCTTCGCCTGTCGATGATGAGGGCCACTTCATTGATGAGCAGGTTCTGTGCCGTGTTGCAGGCGAGGATCCGACGCTGATCGCCCGTGATCGCGTGGATTACATGGACGTTTCCGCACGCCAGATGGTGTCTGTGGCAACCGCGTTCATTCCCTTCCTCGAGCACGACGATGCAAACCGAGCCCTCATGGGTGCGAACATGCAGCGTCAGGCTGTTCCCTTGCTCACCACGGAAGCGCCGCTGGTGGGTACCGGTATGGAACAGCGTGCCGCACATGACTCCGGTGAGATGGTCATCGCTCAGCACTCCGGTGTTGTCACCGAAGTTTCCGCCGACCTGGTCGTCGTGACCACGGACGAAGGTGGACGCGATACCTACCGCCTCGAAAAGTTTGAGCGCTCGAACCCCGGTAACTGCACCAACCAGCGCGTCATCGTTGATGAAGGCCAGCGCGTGGAGGTCGGCGATGTCCTCGCTGACGGCCCCGCTACCGACAACGGTGAAGTTGCACTGGGTAAGAACCTGCTGGTTGCTTACATGTCGTGGGAAGGCCTCAACTACGAGGACGCCATCATCCTGAGCCGTCGC
>CAKAPY010000216.1 GCA_916719935.1 uncultured Actinomyces sp.
AATGCGCGAGCCAACACGGTCAATGTAGAACTTCAGCCAGCACGTCAGTCCATCAGCGAATTGCAAAAGCAAGTCGATACATTGAATAAGCAGCTCGGGGAGGCAGGCAAGTGAGCACGAACGGACCCCAGATTCCGAATCAGGGACAGGCAGCAAACACCACTCAAGCCCAAGCCGCGACAGAGGAAAGCCACACTGAAACAGGACAGCAGAAGGCAGCTGCACCCAAGACCGGTTCGTCGAAGCGTTTATTCCTGATCACCGCAATCATCTGTGCCGCGTCATTGATCTTTGCATTAGTGACTTTCACACAGAATATGGCCGCCTTGAACAGGTACCATTCCTTGGAGAATGAATCTGCGCAGCTGGAACAGCAGTCGCAGTCCCTCCAGGAACAAGTCGACGAGGCACAGACGAAGCTCGCACAGAAGCAGGTTAAGCCCTGGTGTGATTCCGTGAACGTTGACTCAACAGGCACGCGAGAGAAGATCGACCAGCTCCTCAAGCAGCTGAAGATGATCGACCCCAATGGAAAGAGCGTTCGAAACGTCTGCGGTGAGAAATACACAGCACTGACCGACTCTCTGGATTACTCTCGCGTGAGCTCGCACACCGAAAATATGTCGATCAAGTGCGAAACGGATGGCAACCACGTTCGCGTCAGCGGAAAGATCGATCAATTCAAGGGCCCCGAAAGTGCCCAAAAGACAAAGACGAAGGCCGATCTCACCTTGACGATCACCTACACCCTAGAGGGCACAACCGATACTGCAACCAGCACCGTCAAGGTCCCCGATGTCACTCCGGGTGGCTCAAAAGACTGGAAGAGTGAGGCAGACCTTCCCGGTCGAGCACTGACCTGTCGAGTCACAAACCTGCAGTGGTGGCCAAGCGATCTGAAGTAGAACGCTTGACACTTCGGCAGTTATAGCTTGAGGGGGTACGCACCGTGGCGTACCCCCTCAACACGTATTACCTCAGCTTTTTCGAGCCGCTACCTCAGCTATTTGCAAGTGCCTGGCGGACCAAGGGAATCAGCTTTTCACGCGAAGGATCCACGGCCTCGGCAAGGAACTGCTCACGGTCAGCACCCTCAAGCCCCTGAGCGACTGGCTGTGCACTGTCCTTGGGGATTGAAAATCCAAAGACGATCACGTCGATGATCTTTCGGATCGGCATCTGATTGGCTTCGGCAGAGTCATTGACGCTACCCAGAGCCTCGAGGTAGAAGATCGAAAGGATCTCTCCCATGATGTTGGTTGGCAATAGTGCGCGGCGTCCCATACGATCCAAAGCGGATTCGAGCATCTGGGTCACGAAATCGGCAAGCTCATTGCGCTGATTTCCAGGAATTCCATCTGCATCAGGGTGACGCATTTGGTACAGGCGATATTCCATCAGGAGGATATACGCCGTGCGCCCCTGTGCAGAAAGACTGTCGAGGGTATCAACAATGCGTTCTAGAGTGAGCGGCCCTTCGATTGAATCAAAGGCCTGCGTCATTTCTGTTAATAGCCGCGTTGAGTATGCAATAAATGCATCTTCCAACAGCTCATCCATATTCGAATAATTCGAATAGAAGGCACCACGGGTGAATCCGGCGCGGGCAACGACCTCGTCAATCTTGGTCCCTGCGAAACCTCGCTCCACCAGAATTTCAATGGCAGCGTCAACCAGGCGTGAACGTGTATTCGCTCGCGCTCTGCTTTCGCCTTCTGCACGCTTCTTAACCACAGCCACCTCCGCGGTATATCTAACTACGCCAAAAAGTCTAACGAGCTTTTCGTGCTGACACACGCGGAAAATAAAGGATTTTCACGCTTTAAGACCCAAATTTGAAGCTACGAAAGTCGCAGCGCCATCACGGGGACATATCATGTGTTTCAGGGCATAATTTTTTGGCATTTTATTCATTTTTGTATCGGAGTTTTTATGGGTCACTCAATTGCGCTCCTGCCGTTGAATTCGGGTGCTTCTATTCCTCAATTTGGCTTTGGGACCTACAAACTGACCGGTCAAGACGCATATGTCGGCGTTCGCGATGCACTCGAGTTGGGATACCGTCATATCGATACTGCACAGATGTATGGGAACGAGGCCGAGGTGGGCCGCGCCCTGGCCGACGCTTCTCTCGCGCGCGAGGAGATCTTCGTCACTTCTAAGCTCAATAACCCCAATCACGAGCCTGATGTTGCTCGCGAGAGCCTTCAGCGCTCACTGGAGGACTTGCAGCTGGACTATCTGGATCTGTTCTTGATCCACTGGCCGCTTCCGATGTTCTACGGAGGCGACATCATGCCCACCTGGCGAGCAATGGAAAGCTTTGTGGATGAGGGCCTGGTGCGCTCTATCGGGGTCTCTAATTTCGAGGCCCACCACCTTGCCCCGATCCTCGAGCAGGGACGCATTGCGCCTGCCGTTAACCAAATCGAGTCTCATCCCTACTTCGCAAACCGCGAGCTTCACCGTTTTAACACCGAGCATGGAATTATTACCGAGGCCTGGGCTCCTTTGGCTAGAGGTGCTGTCCTGGGAGAACCAAGCATTGCTGAGATTGCGCGCGAGGTCAGCGCACGTGAATCTCAGGTGGTTTTGCGTTGGGCACTTCAGCGGGGAGACGTTGTCTTCCCCAAGGCCTCGTCGCATGAGCACCGGGCAGAAAACCTTGATGTTTCCGGCTTCGAGTTGAGTGCGGAGCAGATGGCTCGAATCGATGCACTGGATCGCGGAGAAGCGGGGCGCACCGGTAAGCACCCCGATGTTATGGACCGGATGTAAGACTTTCGCTTCAGGCGCAACTTATATCGTTTTTCGATGTGAGACAGGGCCGTATTTTGTGGGTAGCGCTGGGCTATCGTGAAGCTATGACACATGCATCTTCGACGGATCTTGATCGGGTCCTTGCTTCTCTTGATCCCACACCCAGCGGTACTTACGTATTTTCTTTGGTTGACGAAATCCCCCAGAACGTCGACATTTTTGCAGTGATCCGCGATGAAGATTCCTACACAGTGGTCGTCGAGGAAGACGCCGCTCGTGAAGCAGGAATCAACCCCGATGAGCTGTACACGCGAATTGACCTGGGTTCTTCGA
>CAKAPY010000217.1 GCA_916719935.1 uncultured Actinomyces sp.
ACGGCCTCGTCAGGATGATCAAGCTTCACATGCTGCGTCCCCGCGTTGTAATGCGCAACCCAGCTGGCAGGGCCAAGATCTCCCCAATAAATCTGCTTTGAATAGGAGCTGAGGGCCCCCTCATTATTCCCCGCACGCACAGCGCGACCCGTATTCCATGCCCACACCGGCAGGGCGGTCATATAAATTCCGACAGCTAAAGCAACCACAACAATGGGAAGCGACCACCACAGGGGGCGCAATAGCTTCCCATTGCGTCGCGGCTTCTCCGCCTCGCTCCTCTTTGCCGAGGCCGGGGTTGCGCTGGGTTGAGCATCTCCCGTTTGGGTATCAGCTGCAGCCTCGCCATCTACTGGAGGCTGATAGAAAGCAGTAGGACGCTGTTCCTTATCGCTGCGGCGCTTAAATCGCACGGGTCCTCCTCAGTGCGTGGATACGACCCGCAAAAATAGCGGCCTCCCAAGCTAATAGCACAGTTAAAACAAGGGCCGATGGCCACAAAACGTAGCGTGAAGTTTGGATCGTATCGTTTGCATCCGCAATATTTCGAGCATTCTGAACCGAGGATGCAGCTGCGGAGCTAATGGCGGAATCATTGGGCGAACGAACCATATTGATACCAAGTTTTTGAGCGATCTCATTCAGCTTCTTGACATCAATCTTCGAAATTGCATCGGGGTTTCCGGGCTGGGAAAAATCTTTGATGTATTCAGGCTTCGAACCATCATTCTGCTTCCCCAGAGCGGAAACCTTCATCTTCCCGCCCTCTTCAGTTCCATAGCCGATGACCAAGCCCCCCGTCAGGAGCGGCTTGATCTTGTCCCATTGCTGAGAGTCACCTCCGCCGGCACTTCTCCACGCAGAATTGTTCGACGTCTCACCATCGGTGAATACGAAAAGCACACGGGTATTTTCAGGATGCTTGTTTGCGGCCGCCTGCATTTCTTCCGCAATATACTGTGCGGGGCGGTCCGGGGATGAACCTCGCGAAGAGGAACTCACTTCCTGAGTCAGCGTCGAAACAAAGGAACGAACCGCGCCAAGGTCAGAGGTCAGGGGAAGCTCAGTATCGGCCTCGGAATCCCAGGTGATAATGCGATAACGAGCACCAGGAGCAGCTTGAAGGATCTGCTCAACATCGTGGCTCACGCCTTCAAGACGAGTCTTTCCGCCTTCCCAGTCCTCGGCGGCCATCGAACCGGTCCGGTCAATCGCAAGCCAGACCTCGACATTGGTCGTCACTTTTTGCGCTTCACCGGGAACTGAAGGCCCGATCAAGATGGAGAGCAGTGCGCAGGTGATAGCACCTCTGCGCACCAGATCCGATGTTCTAAAAGGGCGATGACGCCGAGCGCTCCACCAGGAGAAGAAAGCGCACGCTGCAATGATCACAATGATGATTGCAACCGACATCAGGGGTCGGAAGGAGAGCGACAATATTCCTCCTGCGGATCGGATCAAACACTGGCAAGTATAGTGCCCATCTCAAATTCATCCTCTTAGGGAAGCTATTTGACATCTGAAGTGATCCATCGCTAAATTCATTTGTGTATCATAGTGTCCTGATACACACCACAAAAAATAATCGAGGCAAGATGAAAACCCTCCGAAACATTGCCGCCGGTTCACTCGGACTGGCGCTCGTTTTTTCCTCTTTTACCGCCATTGATGCTCAGGCCGTTGAACGCGTTCCCGGGCAAATCAATGGCGATCGCAGCTCCGGTTGCGTCGTTGACTGGACCGCACGCGCCATGCTCGATCAGAACATGGAAAATATTCCGGTCGGACTCCGAAAGGGCCCTTACTCAACTTCTGGCTTCATGGAGACCGTCCACCCCGACTACGGCAGCAAGGCCGTGCTTGAGAACCACCACTGGTTCAACCCTGTGAGTGATATCCAGTACTGGCGCATCCCGATCGGTGCCGAATTTGGGATCCTTCCCGGCGCGACCCTGACTGTGGATCTTCCCGACGACATGACCAACGTCCGTCTGATTAGCGACCTGAGCACCGAGGTCAAGAACACCACGGTTGATCAGTTCATGGAGCGTCAGACCTTCGGCGCACTGGCACGCAAGCTCGATTGGGATATTGTCCCCAACGCAACCCAGACCGATGCAGCGCGTAATATCTGGACTCTGACCTTCCCGAATGGTCTGCCGGAAGGCCACGCTGCGGTCGTTGAATTCGTCGGAACCGGTGACCGTACGAAGCACTACGAGGCAACCTCTCACTTCCGCGGCCTGCGCGAAACAGATGAGAAAGGCAACGCATGCCTGACGACTCCTGAGCCTGAACTCACTGTCGGACAGTGCCAAGCCGGAGTCGTTGGACGCACGACTTTCTCACCCTACTCGAAGGATATTGACCTTCGCGAAAAGTACTCCGATCGCTGGCAGGGAACCGGCGCCCTCTGGGGCGAGGCCGGAGCCGACGGCTGGGATCCTTCACGCCAGTACTCTGATGCCGCCGGCGCAACACGTCGTATGCGCTTCTACGCTGCAACCAAGCGCGAGCTGAACAATGCAACGATGACCGTCAGCGCTCCCCAGGGCGCAACCTTCGACGAGGCCTCGATCGCCTCTGCATTGACCCCCGGCGGTGGCCAGCTTGTTGCTAACGGCTTCTCGCAGAAGGTGGAAGGAATTTCCAACCCGACCGTAAGCGCCGATAAGAAGACCCTCACCTTCACGATTGCACACATGCCGGAAAACTCTTCACTGAGCGTTGAGGTCACCGCGGTGCTGACCGGTGAAAAGGCATTCGATACCCCAACTTCGAAGCCCATGGTCTTCTTCCACACTCTGGTTGGTTCTATCCCCGGATGCGAAGTCTCGCCTTCACCTTCGCCTTCGACTCCGGCAACCGAGCCCACTCCCAACAAGCCTCAGGAGCCCAGTAAGCCAGTAAATCCCAAGGCTGAAAACCCGAAGAAGGCAGGCCCTCTGGCACACACCGGCGCCACAAGCGGAATGGTCCTGGGCGCAGCAGGAATGACCCTGATTGCTGGTCTTCTTGCAGCTAAGCGTCGCAAGGCCTAAGCGCTTCAGGCAATAAATCATTGTGGGGGCCGCAGCTGTTG
>CAKAPY010000218.1 GCA_916719935.1 uncultured Actinomyces sp.
GAAGCGCGACGAAGCATCGGTGGTGAGGAACTGGTGCTGCGGTTCATCGCCTGCACCGCGGCGCGGCGCATGGAGCAAATCGCGATCAACCAACTCGTTGTAGGTAACATTCGCCGTTGTGGCCGAGGAAGTTACCAGACGAACGTTATCCCCCATCACTCGACCGATGACTCCGGTAAGAAGCGGGTAATGGGTGCATCCCAGAATCAGGGTATCGACGCCTTCTTCTTTCAGGGGAGCAAGATATTCGCGGGCAATACCCTCCAGCTCAAAACCTGCTGTTTGCCCGGCCTCGACGTACTCAACGAAAAGCGGGCACGCCTGCTGGAAGACTCGAAGACCCGGAACTGCGGCAAGAGCATTGACATAGGCTTCCGATTGGATAGTTGCCTGAGTTCCAATCACGCCGATCTTGTGATTGTGCGTTGCAACGACAGCGGCGCGCGCGGCAGGGGTCACGACCTCGATGACGGGAATGCGCTGGCCCACCCAGTACCGTTCCCGCGCGTCCGACAGCGCAGCAGCGGTTGCGGTATTGCATGCAATGACCAAAGCCTTTGCTCCGGCCTCGACAAGGCGGTCAAGCCCCCACAGCGTCAATTGGCGAACTTCAGCGATCGGACGCGGGCCATAGGGAGCGTGAGCGGTGTCCCCCAGGTAGACAATGTCTTCGTCTGGTAGCTGGTCAATGACGGCACGCGCAACCGTGAGTCCACCTAAACCAGAGTCGAAAATACCAATCGGCGCGTTATCCATACAACGAAACTAACTCGCTTCACCCTGGAGATGCACAGATTTGAGCAGTGACTCTTGCCACCATGTGATCAGTAGGTAGATCGCGGCAGCGCTTTGCTCGCGTGTCCCTTCGGGTTTTTCCTGAGCGATTTCCTCAACCCGGATCAGGTCTGAATCGTCGTGAATACCAAGTTCTCCGGCCAAAGCAAGGCGCATATCGGTCAGAGCACCCAGCCAATTCCAGGTCGATTCTTCGTCCAGAACAAGGTAGTTTGTTCCGTCAACCAGCACATCGTTGAGTTGATTACACACAGTGCGCAGACGCTCAGATTTTTGTGAACGCAGGGTGTCTTCGGTCAGTGCACGCAAGCGTGCTGCTTCCTGAGGATCTGTGCTCATGGGGGGAAGAAGGAAATCCAGAGCAGGATCAATCGCTGCCGCACGTTCGCTTTCGAGTCCTGTTGCAGCGGATAAGAACATGGGGAAGTCCCCCGGGTCGTCTAAGACCACGAGTATTTCGTGGATCAGCTGCTGGATCAGAAGGTTGTAGTCCCTTCCGATCGCTGCGCTAATCCCCCGTCTTGAGACGGTAAAAGGGCCGATCACGTGACACGCTCCAATGTTGATTGCACTCCGTAATCGTGAAGTGTTTGTAGGTCTGCTTCGACGCGTTCACGTAGCCCAGTGGCGATGATGGCCTGTCCATCACTGTGCACCTGCAAAGTCAGTGCTTCGCACGTAGGACGCGGGTAGCCGAAATGCCTCCATAGCACTTCGGCGATGTAGTCCGATGAGTTAATCGGGTCATCCCAGACAATGAGGTTCCACCTCGGCACCGATGCATCAGCGGTCCCGGCGTTGGGATTATTCGCGGTCATAGGAATGCCCGACATGTCTTAAGCCTACGCAGGAAATGCCTTCCTGTCTGCACTTTTGGAATTTCTTGCACATTTTTCCACCATTAGCGATTAAATTTGAGATATGCCTGCATCATTTGAAACGTCGCTTCTGACGGATATGTACGAATTGACCATGCTCGACGCCGCCATGAAGTCGGGTACCGCGAATCGACACTGCGTCTTCGAGCTCTTTGGTCGACGCCTTCCCGCTACCCGCCGCTTCGGTGTCGTTGCAGGGACGGGACGAGTTCTCGAGGCCTTAGACCGCTTTGAGTTCTCCCCTGAGCAAATCCAGTGGTTGGCTGAAAAGAAGGTTGTCTCTGATACAGCTCTGGAGTATTTGTCGACCTTCCGTTTCCGCGGGAATATTTCAGGCTATGCCGAAGGCGAATGCTATTTCCCCGGTTCTCCCCTGCTCACCGTTGAAGGCACCTTCGCCGAATGCACCCTTCTGGAAACTCTTCTTCTGTCGATCTACAACTACGATTGCGCAGTCGCCTCTGCTGCTTCACGTATGACAATTGCCGCGCACGGACGCCCCTGCTTGGACATGGGTGCACGCCGAGGCCACGAGCGCGCAGCGGTCTCTGCAGCACGCGCCTCCGTTATCGGCGGCTTTGCAGGTACTTCAGATCTCGAGGCCGGCAAGCGATACGGCATCCCGGTGATCGGTACTGCCGCCCACGCATTCACCCTGCTTCACGACAGTGAACGCCAAGCATTCGACGCTCAGATCGCCTCCCTTGGACCGAATACAACTCTTCTGGTTGATACATACAACGTCACCGAGGGCGTCAAGACCGCCGTCGAGGCCGCGCGTGCTGCAGGCGGAGAGCTGGGCGCTGTGCGTTTGGATAGCGGCGACCTCGTTGCTCAGGCATTTACGGTGCGTGGACAACTGGATGCGCTCGGGGCGACCTCCACGAAGATCACCGTAACTTCCGATCTTGACGAGTATGCCATTGCAGCTTTGGGAGCCGCTCCCGTCGATTCTTACGGTGTTGGCACGCGTCTGATTACCGGTTCCGGCGTCCCCACCGCAGCCCTGGTATACAAGCTCGTATCCCGCGAGGACAGTGACGGAAATATGGTGGGTGTTGCGAAGAAGTCTGCTTCGAAGAACACCGTTGCCGGCAAGAAGTATGCGGGTCGCCTTTACGACGAGGATGGCTACGCCAGCGAAGAAATCTTGTTCACCGGAAGCGCTGAAGAGGCTGCCGCTTTCTTCGAAGAAAATGGCGCCCGTCCCCTCCAAGTTCCACTGATTGTCGATGGAGAAATCCAAAGCGAAGCATGGAGCTCTCAGGCGCTATCCGAGGCCCAGGCACATCACCTGCGCTCGCGCAATGAGCTTCCTTACCAAGCATGGCGTTTGTCGGAAGGCGAACCTGCAATTCCAACGCGTTACATCTGAGCGCTCAACGCTATTAACGGCTGTGGGGGGG
>CAKAPY010000219.1 GCA_916719935.1 uncultured Actinomyces sp.
GTGAAGAAGCCGCTGAAAACACGAAGGAAATGGCTTTCAACCAAGGTTTCTACAATCTGTTCTTGGCTATTGAGGTCTTCGCTGGTGTGGGCCTGTATCTAGCCGGTGCGCAGGGAGTGGGCCTGGCGCTCATGCTCTTTGGTACCGGCTCCATGCTTGCCGCTGCCTTGCTTCTCTTCATTACCTCGCCAGATAAGCGAAGTGCAGCTATTAAGCAGGGAACACTTCCATTGATTGCTGTGATCGCCCTAATTGCGACAATGGTGCTCTACTGAAATTCGGCGTAATTCGTGCGCAAAGTGCCATTCGTGAAGTAGGTTAGTCCTGTGAGTGCACCACAACCCCAACTGTCCCGCCGCGAACTCTATCGCCGCGAACGCCAGCTTAAGCAGAATTCGGTCTTCTCGATCGTTCTTTCGGTGATGGCTGGACTCAGTGTCCTCAGCCTTTTGGTGCTCTCGGGAATTCTTCCTATCCCCTTCCTTAACGGCTTTTCCGCAAAAGTTAAGTACGCCTCGACAGGGGATATTCCCTGCCCTAGCGAGGAAACTCAGCCTCTGGCTACGTCCTCGATCAAGGTACAGGTTTTCAATACGACATCGCGCTCGGGTGTTGCACGCGATGCGTCAGACATGCTCAAGAGCGTGGGCTTCCAGGTGGCAGATCCTTCGAATTCCTCGCCTGAATATGCGGGCTCAGCTCAGATTCAAGCAGGTCCTCAGTCTGTTGATGCGGCCTACACCGTCGCGCGTTTCTTCCCTTCATCGCGAGTGACCTTGACCGATAACACCGAGCCGGGAGTGACGGTTCTTCTGGGCTCGCTCTACAACGGTGCCTTGACCGCTGAGGATCTGCAGCGCGTTCAAGAAAACCACGATGACCTTAAAGGTCCCAGCACCTGCTTGGCACTGCGGAAATAGCTGAGATCCACCCGCGCGGGTTGGATTTAGAAGTGCGCCTGCGAAACGTCGGGCAGAGAATCCAAGTACGCCAATGCAGCCGTGATCAGTGCCCGGCGTTCCTGTGTGGTCAGATCGTAGGAATTGATGTGGTCGTGCACCCACAGGCCGTCGGCAATGATGTACAGCAGGTAGATATCTGGATCGGCCAAAATTTCTTCGCGAGGAAGCAACCAGGGGCCTAAGATCTCATCCCACACCTCGGCGCCTTCTTCGCGCGTATGAGTATCGAGCGCCAAAAGAAGGTCTGCGCGGGTCGCGCTTTGCGAGAGTACTTCGACGACGGCGCGCAGGCGTTCGCGGGCGGATAGTTCCTCGGGAGGGGCTCCCGCGGCCTCGAGAAGGCTTGCCCTCCATGACGAGGCCAGGTGCTCGTTGAGCGCCAGAAGTAGCGCAGTGCGGGAGGGGAAGTGGTAGAGAAGGCCGGATTTCGACATTCCCGAGGCCTTCGCGAGGGAGTCGTAGGTCAGTGCGTCCAGGCTCTTCTTATCGATGATCTCCAAGGCGGCCTGGATGAGCTGCGATCTTTTACTCGTGCGCATACTTGGTCTCCTTTGGATTGTCTTTGAGGAGCACGGCTGTTGCGATTGCGGCGCTGAGGGCAACTGCGATCGCAATGGATAGTGTCCATGTATAGGCGGTATCGATGGCGCTTGCGGCCATGGGTGCAAGAACGGGGTCGTGGGCGGAAGCATCCATGTTGTGGGCGACTTCGGGAGCCGCATTGAGAGTGTAAAACAGTGACATCAGTGAACCCAAGACCGCCACCGAAAGCATCGTTCCAAATTCGTAGGAAACCGATTCGATTGCCGAGGCCATGCCGGTCCGGCGGGCTGGGGCTGAACCGATGATTGCAGTTGAGGTAACGCTCATAGCCAGGCCAGTTCCTGTACCTAGGAGTGCGAGCGCAATCATGAAGATGAGGAAGAGGTTTTCCTTGATAGCGATGATCGCGACGATCCCGGCGATGCTTGCAATGACGTAACCGCCTGAAATGACGGTTCTAAATCCCAAGCGATCGACGTAGCGGCCGCCCAAGATAGCGCCCGGGAAGGCTGCTACAGCAACGACGCCTGTGACAAGGCCTGCTTGGAGCGGAGTAAAACCTGCTGAGAGTTGGAAACGCTGGGTTGTCAGGATTTCCATTCCAGAGACCACAAACATGCCGAGGAATGCCCCCAAAAATCCCGCTGTGAAGAGGCGGCTGCGGAAGACATCAAGGGTCAGAAGTGGAACCTCAAGGTAACGCTGGCGATGGGTGAAGAGCACCATGCCGATGATGAATAGGACGATGCCGGTCGCGACAAGGGTCGTGTTAATAGGCGTGTGAGCAAGGTTTTCGATTGTGAGAACAAGGCCGACCATGGTGATCATCGCGTAGAGGGAGGACATGAAGTCCCAGCTGCGTTTGGGGTTGGGGTAATTGTCAGGAGCAAGAAGGTAAGTGCTGATCAAGGCGATGATGACGATGGGAATGTTGATCAGGAAGACCGCTCCCCACCACGTGTGAGTAAGGAGGAATCCGCCCAAGAGTGGGCCGACAGCCGAGCCGACGGTTGCTACCGATCCCCAGATGCCGATGGCGGTGTTGCGCTCGCGAGGTTCAAGGAAGGTCTGGCGGATGAGCGCAAGGGTTGAAGGCATGAGCACCGCAGCACCTGCGCCAAGGCATCCTCGTGCAGCGATCAGGATCGCGACATTTGGGGCGAATGCTGCAGCAGTGGATGCAAGACCGAAGATTATGAGTCCGACTTCGAACATGCGTCGGTGTCCGATCTTGTCTCCTAGGGTCCCAGTTCCCAATAGAAGGCCGGCCAGAACCAGAGGGTAGGCGTTGATGATCCACAGGCCTTGCTGATGGGTCGTGTGGAGTTCAGATCGAAGGGTAGGAAGAGCGACGTAGAGGATGGAGTTATCGGCTGCAACGATGAACAGCCCCAGCGAAATCACAAGAAGAAATGCCCATCGAGTCCGTGTCGATTCAGAGCGCATGAGCAGATGTTAGCACATAACTGTAACGGACGTCCGGTTTAGTAAGTGAGCTGCGTTCAGTAGGAAATGGTTGGTATTAAGCGGAAATAGGGTAAATGCCAAGGCCGGGGTGTCCTTTCGGACAC
>CAKAPY010000220.1 GCA_916719935.1 uncultured Actinomyces sp.
AGCAAGAATGGCAAAATTGCAGACTTTTCTTTCTTTTTAAGATCCCATTAATTGGACATGTTGGCAAAGTCTGCGGAGAACGCTCCCCACTTGGGTCAATCCGCGCGCTTAAACTATGCCAATCGTCCAATATTTATGTAGCGCGCTATCGAGAAGCTCGAAGGCTGTGACATGAACATCACGACCTTCAGAAAGCGCAGAAACGGCAGCACCATCGACAAGAGCAATAACAACTTCTGCCGGAAGGTCGACCCCGACCTCCGACAAAACAGTCGTCACCGCAATATTAAGTCGAACACGACCGAATTGATATGCACTGGCCACAAGCGCCGCTCCGCCTGCGGAGACAAGTTGCTCATAGTGCCCTTTAAGATTTTCATCATCAGGAAGCGTCGCTGAAAGGATCAAATCAATCCTCTCCTTTACCGAAGCATCACTCTTGAGCTTACGAGCTCTAAAAGCAGCACGTTCGGCACGCTCAGACCAACGGCTCATGTTAGCCAGGCCCGCTTGGTGAAGAAGATCCTCGAGGCCGTCAAAATAGTATGTTGTTGCGGACAAAGAGCACCCGGCAAGCCGCGCGACGGAACGGTGCGAAACCGCTTCCGGCCCACCCTCGCGAAGCAATGTGGCAGCGGCATCAATGATCAGCTGGCGCTTATCGAAGCCTTTTCGCGTACTTGCAGTGTGCGAGTTTGCGCCAGCAGACATCCGGGGCTCCTTTCTAGTACGATCGTCCTAAACAATCTTATTTATTCAGAGTTATACACTTAACGGTCATACTATCCCCCGCCTATTTCTTTCGCAGATTGAAATGCGTGAGAAAAAGAACTCGGAACCCTTGCCGTCGCAACACCGTACAAAGGTTCCGAGTTCTATTTTCCTGTTACCCCTGCGACTGGGCGCTTTCCGCTTGCTCGCGATCGAGAGCACTTGTCGCGTGCTGTGGAATCGCAAGCATGGCAGTGAGCGCCAAAAAGGCGATGAAGGCCAGGTAGTAGGCGGGTGCCATGGACGAACCCGTGTACTGGATCAGTGCCGTGGCAATTGTCGGAGCCGTTCCACCGAGAAGAGCATTCGCCGTGTTGAAGGACAATGCGAATCCGGTGTAACGAACCTCGGTCGGGAAGGACTCAGCGAGGAAGGTCGCCAAAGTACCGTCGTTGATCGTCAACATGATTGCAAAAGCAATTTCACACAGCAGGACGACCCAGACGTTACGCGTTCCCATGAGCATGAAGATCGGAACTGTCAGCACGATGAAGGCAACTGATGCAATCAGCAGCATCTTTCGCCGCCCATGGGTATCTGACAGGTGACCCATCACCATGATCGATCCGATGTAGACAATCAGCGGTGCGGTTGACAGTGCTGTCGCTAAATCAGACGAGAAGCCAAGTTCCTGCTCAACATAGGTCGGCATGTAGCTCAGCAATAGGTAGAAAGCGACTGCATTCAGCGCTGCAACGCCGAAGGAGACACAAATCGTACGGGTGTGATCCCTGAGAACCTTCATCATTGGAACGCTCTGCTTCTGTCCCCCACTGATCGCTTCCTTCATCGCGATGTAGGTTGGCGAATCTTCCAGGTGGAGCCGGATGTAGCGACCGACCATACCGAGGGGACCTGCGAGCAGGAACGGAATTCTCCATCCCCACGATTCAATTTGTGCATCCGACAGGAAGTGGAAGAGGCAGGCGGTCAAGAACGATGCGGCAAGCAAACCAACTGCAGTCGACGCGGGAACCAGCGCGGTGTACATACCACGCTTCTTCGGCGGTGCATATTCTGCGAGGAATGTACCCGCTCCAGCGTATTCACCTGAGGCCGAGAAGCCTTGGATCATACGGAGGACGAGCAGGCAGATGGCTGAAGCAAGACCGATTGTCTTGTGGCCAGGCAAGAACGCAATCAGGAATGTCGAACCCGACATGATGAGGATCGACCAGGAAAGAGCCGATCGACGACCATACTTGTCACCCCAGATGCCCCAGATGAGACCACCAATGGGACGCAGGATGAAGGACATTGCAAAGATTGCGAATGCTGAGATCAGCTGGATGTTCTTATCCTCCGATGGGATAAAGACGATGCCGATAACAGCTGCCAGGTAGCCGTACGAGGCGTAGTCAAACCACTCAATAAAGTTACCGATGAACGAGGCGCCAGCAGCACGCCTGAGAGTCTTGAGTTTCTCGTGTTCTTCGGCGCTCATCTCGTGGTGAAGGAATGTGTGGTGTTCGCTGCCACTATCAGACTGTGCTTGACCGCTCATCGCGCCTCGACCTCCTGAAGCTTCTCCCCCTCCTCTACGGGAGCCGCGGTCTTATCCTTGAACAAGATCGGGCCAATGCCGCCGACAATGATCAGCAGGCCACCGATGGCACCAATGACGGTCATGCTCTCGCCCCAAACGAAGATGCCAAGAGCAATTGCAACCGGGCATTCCCAGTAGGAGATCGTCGAGATCTTCACAGCACTGAGATTCCGGCCAGCGATAACAAGTGAACCAAGGGCGATCAAACCACAGACGATGAAGAGAACAACGGCCCAGCTCCAGTTCGAAGCAGTGAAGGAGGCAACGCCGTGCCAGGGGCGCAGAATGATGCTCATGACGAGTGCAGCGCTGGCTGCGAAGACAAAGTTCCAGAAACCACGAACGGTGGAGTCCATATCGCGGCGGTAGCCGTAGAAGAACATCGAGAGGCCGTAGAAAACGCCGGAGAGGAAGCCGAAGAGGTCACCAAGAGGCTTCTGCGGGTACTCTGCGCTGGCACCTGAAAGGTCAAGACCGAAGCTCAGGTGTCCGTTCTCCCAGTCGATGATTCCTATGGTCATGAGCATGCCGACGAAGACCATTGCCAGGAATCCGCCCGCCATAAGGCTGATGTGTTCCTTACGGAAGATTCGGGCCAAAATCGCGCAGAACAAAGGACCGGTGTAGATCAAGAAGACTGCGTTTGCAATCGACGTCATCAGAGTCGACGAAATGTAGAAACCGAGAGACAGGCCAATACTCACGCCGCCCATGATGACGGAGAAAGAAACCTTTGCTTTC
>CAKAPY010000221.1 GCA_916719935.1 uncultured Actinomyces sp.
TTCCCGTCGAGGCCATGGCGAGGACGGCCGCACCGAGCGCGGAGATCTCGTCCTGGGTGCACACGGTGATGGGCAGGGCGGTGGTGTCCGCCATGATCTGGCGCCACAGGAGGGAGCGCGTGCCGCCACCCATCGCGCGCAGTCCGGTGAGCTTCACGCCGGTGCCCGCCTCGATCGAGTCGAGGTTGTAGCGCATTTCGAATCCGATGGATTCGAGGATCGAGCGGTACATGTGGGCGCGAGAGTGGGTGCCGCGCCAGCCGACGACGGCTCCTCGGGCGACGGAGTCCCAGTAGGGGGATTGGACGGCGTTCCAGTAGGGGAGTGTCACGAGGCCTTCGCAGCCCGGCGGGATGCGGCTCGCGGCCTCGTCGAGGGCGGGGTCGGGTGCGCCGAGGAGCTTTGGATCGCCGAGGGTTTCGCGGAACCAACCGGCCAGGTAGGAGCCGGAGGATTGGAGGACCTCGAACACGTAGTTGCCGGGGATGCCGGAGACGTGGGTGCGGAAGACCTTGTCGTACCTGTAGACCGGCGAGTCGACGCCCGCGTTGACGGCGGTGCCGAGGTTGAGGAATCCGATCTCGGGATCGACGGCGGCGGCTCCGATACCGGCTGCCTGACCGTCGCCGAGGCCGGCGATGACGGGCACTTCGGCGATGCCCCACTCCTCGGCGAGTTCTGTGCGCAGGGTGCCCATCTCGTAGGAGGGTTCGACGAGGTCTGCCATCTGTTCGCGGGAAACGCCCGCAATGTCGAGGAGTTCGTCGGACCAGTCGCGCTTCTGGATGTCGAAGAGCCCGAGGGAGTCGGCGGCAGCTTGCGAGCTGACGGGGCGTCCGGTGAGCATCCAGGCGACGTAGCCGTGAACATCCATCACCTTGTAGGCGTCAGCGAAGATCTCGGGTTCGTGTTCCTTGACCCAGGCCATCTTGTAGATGGCGGGGGTGACGCCGGCTGGCTTTCCGGAGAGCTCGTGGATGTGTTCGCTGCCGTAGCGGCGGATTTGCTCGGTGGCGCGGCCGTCGAGCCACAGGATGCCGTTTCGGAGCGGTCGGCCGTCCTTGTCGAAGGGGGCGAATGATTCGCGCTGGTGGGTGATGCCGATGGCGGCGATACGGCTGCGGTCTGTCGGCGAGAGCTTGTAGAGCACCTCCCCGATGGTCGCGCGGCTGGTTTCCCACCAGCGGATCGGGTTGTGCTCGTACTGGTCCATCGCGGGGGTGTGCAGCTGGATATTCTGCTTGGCTGTGTGCCAGATGTTTCCTTCTGCGTCGACGACGATCGCCTTCGTGGATGTCGTCGAGGAGTCGATAGCTACGACGAGAGGACCGTCTGCCAGATACTTGTTCTCGGTCATGATGCTTTTGCCTCACCTGTGAATGACAATTGCTGATCTCGCGCACACGGAAAGGCCATTCTTTCTGCGCGGCGATGAATGCAGAGACTACTCCCGGTGTATGTGAGGGACAATCAACCTGTCACATGCGTGCGAGGGGGCGCGAGGCCTCAATGTCGCGGTGAGTGCGGCGTGGTGGCTTCATTGACAATGCGCCGAAAATGGCGGTCTATCTGCATGTTTGCCGTGTGGTGCTTCGGTAGCTGTCGCCTGCATGGGCGGCGCGGATGCATACGTTGTGTCAAAGCGAGGCACATTCAAGATGCACATAGGTGCGATTGAGGCTCCAACCGCAAATTGTTGGAGATCCCGCTGTTGGGGCAAATGTGCTCACATGTTGGTTGGTGCGCGTGTAGTGGGATATTAAAATTGGGTAGCTATTTGCGAGTCGAAGCGCCTGAATCATGGATGACACAGTGTTCGTATGCGCATGACACACCGATGAGTGCATAATCGCAGGTTCGAAACGCGTGTCGGTAGACAGAGTGGTGTGGTGCGTTCGCTCTGCCTCAGACAATCATTCGAAAATTCAATGACGGTCGGAAACTGCCCTACGACGTTGGTTGAGAATCGCCTGAATCTGATGCAGTCTTTCCGCAAGTCCGGAAGATTCTGCATAGATGTATGTTCCACGGATACCACGTGTAAGAAGCACTTGATAGATGTTTGCGACGTACTCAGCGAGCTGATCATCCGTGGTTATTTCATCAAGAATAGTGTTGTTCGCTTTTCCGCGTCGATCATAATATTTAGAGCGATTGACACGGTACTTTCCAGAATTGTCCAATTCGACATCGGGACCGATGATGACACCGGCATAATTGAGATCGTATCCTTGAATTGTGTGAATGGACCCAACCTCTTGAAATGCGGTGGACGAGTGTGCCCAGGAATTCTGTGTTCTGTTCCATCGCATGCTAACACCGTCAAGCTCGATGTCATAGGGGGCAGTATCCGTCTTGTCATTCTTGCTTAACCAGGGCCATGCGTAGCCTGCGAGTGTACGTGAAAGTCCGCACTCTTCTTCCCGTTCGGCAAGTGCAGAATGCATCTCTTTGAAGTCTGTGAAGATTCGGAAATCATAGTCACCGAAATTCGGCACGTCAGCGTCAGTGATCGGCTTGTCACCGAAAATTGCGTTGATAAGCTGTTTGTAACGTTGAATTTCAGCGACTTTCATGCGCATTTGGCTTGTTAATGGGAAATGCAGGTGATTCCGTTTTGCTCCCTCGATCGCGCCTTCCCATGCGGATGAGTCAATGTCTGCCGGTCTAACTGCCTGTGCTTTGTCAAGCATGAATATGACATTCTTTGAGCAATCTCTCGCCCAATCAAGCTGGTTATGGCGATTGCCTTCGGGATCGTTGCTAGAATACAGTGCTTTATTGAAATCTCGATATTTATTGAGAATATTACCGTTCGCCTGTGCTGCAAAGCGGTTGAGGCGATGTGCTTCGTCGACGATAAGCAAATCAAACTTTGTGTTGTGTTCGGTGACAATCTTTGGAATGTCAAACGGTGAGAGAAGCATGTCTGCGGACAGTCCGTCTACAGATTTAAACACTTTCTTGATTGTGTCTCGTAGTGAAGATTGTGGGATAACGAGACCAATGTGCAGATGACGTTTCTTTTCCATTACCGGAGTGTCGAGATTAT
>CAKAPY010000222.1 GCA_916719935.1 uncultured Actinomyces sp.
AGGTACACCCGCCGTTTTGGCGTGTCGAGCCGATTGGATTGACGGACGCGAACACCCGATGAATGCGCCTCGCGAACGTTTCTTGATCTCGCGTGAGCTTCGCGAACACGCCGCTGCTGTTGGAGCACGTCAGATTCGCACGGCCTCCTTCGTTGCGATCATGATCGATGCGCGTGCGATTGAAGAAGAGGGACTGCCCGAAGCGGCCTACTTCTTGTGGAATGACGACTTTGAATACACCGCGCGTCTTCTCAAGGGAAGAGTAGGACTCTACGTGGATGGTGCACGTGTCGAGCACCGGACGAAGACCTTCGGAAACTCCACTGCCGACCCCGGCCCGCGTTTCTACAACGAAGTTCGTAACAAAGTCTGGGCGCTTGGAACTTCTTCCGGCTTTGGCCTTTTTGATCGCTGTGCTTTTGGAGCTGCCACTGCGCTTCGCTGGGCAAAGATGATTGCCGCCTCGGCCGACCGTGAAGCCGCGCTCGGATACCTGCGCGAGGGACTTCGTGACGCTTGGCGGCCACCGTTGCGCTCCAGTGAAATCCTGCATCTCACCGAGGTGGCAGATGAAGTGGCTGCTCTTGAACAGGGGCGGCGCGCTTGCGGGTGCAGCTGCGAGTGTTCATCATCCAGCCCTGAGGCGTGTGGCTGCTCAGAGGGGGAGCCTCGATGACAGTCACAAACTTTTCGGTTCTGCTCCCTGTCTATGCAGGGGATCAGCCGGAGTTCTTCTTCCGTGCAGTTTCCAGCGCGACGCGCGAACAAGAGTTGCGCCCACGCCAGTTGGTTGTTGTGTGCGATGGTCCCATCCCCGAAGAGATTTCGGAATTTCTTCACCGCGCTGCGCGAGGGGAAGAAACCGAAATTTTGGGAAATACTGATGTCAGGGTTGTCCGGCTCAAGCACAATATGGGACTGGCGAATGCCTTGAATATTGGCCTGGCGCATTGTTCATATGAAATTGTTGCGCGCGTTGATGCTGACGATATTTCGCTTCCCCGTCGTTTCGCAGTTCAGATTCCCCTTGCCGAGGCCGGCTTGGGCTTGCTGGGCTCAGCAATTCAAGAATTTAGTGACGACGAGGCCGCGGGCGGGATGGTCCGGACTATGCCGGCGAGCGAAGAAGAGATCCGTCGGGTTATTTCCTATCGTTCCCCCTTCGCGCATCCTTCAGTTGTGTACCGCAAGAGTGCAGTTGAATCAGTCGGGGGATATGAGCACCTTCAGCTGATGGAGGACTACTTGCTTTTTGCGCGGATGGTTGCAGCGGGAATTCCATGCGCGAATGTGCCAGAGGTTCTTGTTCGCTATCGCGTGGGATCTGGCGCATATAAGAGGCGCGGCGGGGCACAGATGCTGCGCTCAGAGATGCGTCTTCAAAACCTTTTCCTCAGTGAAGGAATCGTGTCCAAGGCTCAATACTCGCGAAACCTCGCCATCCGTGGGGCCTATCGGTTGATTCCTACACAACTTCGACAAACTCTCTATCGAGGGGTTGGAAAACTTCGCTGGTTCGTGTCGAAGGACCAATGACGCGATCTGTCCAGTTCTTTCGCTTATACTGACTGGGATTGAAAGGAGTTCGACCGTGAACTATGACCTCGTTGTCGTCGGATCTGGCCTTTTCGGCCTGACAATTGCTGAGCAGGCCGCATCCCGTTGGGGCCTCCGTGTTGCAATCGTTGAGCGTCGCTCGCACCTTGGTGGCAATGCCTACTCTGAGATTGATCCGGAAACCGGTATCGAAGTCCATAAGTACGGCGCACACCTCTTCCACACCTCCAATGAGCGCGTGTGGGAATATGTCAATCGTTTCACCTCCTTCACTTCTTACGTTCACCGCGTATGGACCACCGTTGACGGTGTTGTCTACCCGATGCCCGTGAACCTGGGAACCATTAACCAGTTCTTCTCTGCCGCTTACGGTCCGGACGAGGCCCGTGCGCTCATTGCCCAGCAGGCAGCAGAAGTTGACGGCCAAGAGATCACCGACTTCGAGTCCAAGGGCGTTTCCCTGGTTGGTCGTCCTCTCTTCGAGGCCTTCTTTAAGAACTACACCGCCAAGCAATGGCAGACCGATCCCAAGGATCTTCCCGCCTCGATCATTTCGCGTCTTCCCGTGCGCTACAACTACGATTCGCGCTACTTCAACGATAAGTACGAAGGTCTGCCGGTGGACGGCTACACCGCGTGGATGGAACGTATGGTGGCCTCGGACCTCATCGATGTCTACTTGGATACCGACTTCTTCGATCCCGAGAACCCGCTGAACAAGGCTGCGGTCGTCGGCAAGGTTCCGGTCGTCTACACCGGCCCGGTCGATCGCTACTTCGACTACTCGGCAGGTGACCTGTCTTGGCGCACCGTCGACTTCGAGAAGGAAGTCGTCGGCACCGGTGACTACCAGGGCTGCTCCGTCATGAACTACGGCGATATCGACGTTCCCTTCACGCGAATCATCGAATTCCGCCACTTCCACCCCGAGCGTGACTACCAGGATGAGAAGACCGTGATCTTCCGCGAGTTCTCACGTTTCGCTGATCATGGCGACGAGCCCTACTACCCGGTGAACACCGCGCAAGATCGTGAGCGCCTGGAGCAGTACCGTGAACTCATGAAGAATGAAGACCGTGTCTTCTTCGGCGGCCGCCTTGGTACTTACAAGTACCTGGATATGCACATGGCCATCGCTTCGGCGCTGACGATGCTCGATAACGAGCTTGCCCCCTTGTTCGAGGATGGGACCACTCGTTGAGTAACATCGCATCGCAGCAATTCCAAACCCCGGGCAAGTCGTCGGGACTGATCGAGGTTTTCCGTCAGCCCTACCTCACCAGCCTGATCGTTCATAAGGAACTACGAGCTCGCTATCGCGGCTCGATCTTTGGAATGCTGTGGAGCTACGCGAAGCCGTTAACCCAATTTTTGGTTTTCTACTTCGCGCTTGGCGTTTTCATGAAGATGAACCGCGCCGTGGAGAACTACGTGATCTACATGTTCTCCGGCGTGGTTCTCATGAACTATTTCTCGGAAGTTTTTGGCAA
>CAKAPY010000223.1 GCA_916719935.1 uncultured Actinomyces sp.
ACAAATCACATCTCAGGCAGCGGGGATAAGTTCCAAACCCAAGAACCGTGCAGCACGATCACGCATTTCAGGATGCGCTAGATTATCGACTGCCTCTTGAATTCGCCGATCGTTCCAGTCTGAATACCAGGGGCGAACGGCATCGCTGAGTTGAGCCACTGGCAGATTCAGAGCTTGCTGGCGACCGTAAGCCGCACGAACCGAGATTTTCGTATTGAGTTGATTCATTTCTTCCTCCTCTTCATTCTTCATCTGTATCTACGGATATGCGCTCAAGGTGCGCAGGCAACCGCATGTAGATACGTTCAAGGCATAAGCCTTATAAGTCATCCAACATGGATGAACGTGCAATTATTCCACAATAATCAGAATATGTCTAATTATCCTGCCCCATAAGGCCGTACTCGATCATTCGCACATAGGCTTTACGACCATCTTCTGTTAGATGCTGTCCATCATCATAGAAATAGTCGTCATGCCCCTCACTGAACTTATACCAATCGAGAATACCGACCTGGGGATACTTCTCAGCAAGCTTGTACATCAACGCATTATTCTCATCCTGGAAAGGATGGGGTGCTCGTACGGTAACGAAAAAGACTGGTCGCTCCCCCGCCGCCTCGATGAGCGGAGCCGCAGACTCCACAGAGGTGATCGGCCCATTGCCACCAAGTGCAACAATCACCGGCGTCCCATCGTGGCCTTGTGCAAGATCCTCGCGATAAACTGCAATCCCCTTCTCAAACGAGCGCCCAACCTCCGTGTCGGTAAAGGAATCGGGAAATACCGCCGGAATCCAGTAATAACTTGCACCTTCTGCTACTGAATCTCCAATCAGCACAAAGGGAACAGAACACGTGCCCTGTTCATCTGAGCACTGCCATTGCGAGGGATCATAGTTATCGGGGATGACCGCAGCCTGCGGCTCGATAGCCTTTCCATTCTTCTCATGGAAACGAGGCTGCGTTGGCGTTGGGGTCGTCGACGTTTCCGTTTGAGCAGTAGAAGGCTCAGCTTGCGGGGCAGGGGCAGTCGGCGAAGCAAGAGTTGAGGAAACTTTCTTCGCCCCAGACTCTAAAACATGACTGGGAACGCAAGCGGTCACGAGGCTCAAGGTTAAGCCGCCGACGAGTAGCGACGCACATGCTCGCACACGACGACTCTCTTGCTTTCCTCCTCGAAGTGCGCGCCAGGTCTGTACGCTCGCCCAAGATGGCGCCTTCTCAACAAAGCGGTAGGCGGCCTCGACAACACAAAGGAAAACTGCGAGTTCGAGAAGCCATCCCCACCATGGAAGTGCCGAGGTTCTGCGTGCAGGGTTCATCAGAAGGATCAGAGGGTAGTGCCAGATATAAGCGCTCATCGAACGTGATGCGATCACCTGAATCGGGCGAAGTGAGAGCAGACGAGAGAAGGCCCCGGGAACCATCGCACCGCAGATTAACAACGCGCTCACCAAGGCCGAGAAAAAGAAACCGCCACGATAGAGCCACGTCATGTATCCGCGTGCGTAAATGGATACGAGGACAAGGAAACCTAAACCAAACCACGACGAGAGCGAAAGAAGAACGCGCACACGAGGAGACGCATTCACAACATAAGAATCAACGAAAGCAAGTGCCACACCAACGAGAAGTTCAGCCAGACGCGTATCAAGACCGTAGTAGACACGAGAAGAATCTGTCCCAGGTGCAAAGAGAAGCGCCATTTCAACGGCAGAAAGAGATGCCAATACGAGGAGGGCGATGGTTGCATGGACACGCGAGCGGAAGAGCTCTTTGAGCAGTAAGACAATTACTGGAGCCAGCAGGTAAAACTGCATGATCACTGCGACAAACCAAAGATGAGTTAAAGGTGATGGTAATCCTGCCTGCGCAAAATACGGAACTTGTCGGAAGATGTAAAACCAGTTTGAGAAAAACGCGAGTGCCGGAATGGCATCGTCGTGCATCTTCACAAGTAAGGAGGGAGAAAACACAAAAGACGCAATGGCTGAAAAAGCAGTAACAACCACCATTGATGGCCATAGGCGAGAAATGCGTCGAATAAGGTAGCGGCCGATCGCAATCTCATGTTCAGCCTCCAACTCGCGAAGAAGCGAACGAGTGACTAGGAAGCCAGAAATCACAAAGAACAATGTGACCCCGATGAAACCACCAGGAGCAGGCGAACTCGGCCGGATATGGTAAAGAATCACCGCAATGATTCCCAGTGCTCTAAGGCCATTGACGCCGGTCAGATAAGAAGTATTCTTCTGCGCGGTTTCACTCGCGATATTGGTATCGCTCTTGTCGTGAGATAACCGTGGCACCGTTGTCATGGCTCAATAAACTCCTCAGAGTACGAGGGTGGGTAGACCTCCCGGCCTGCCCACCCTCTGATCTACAGATACTAAGCGTCGCTACGCGATCCACCGATAGCGTAGTCGACCTCGTCTCCCAAGCGATGGACGCGCAAGAGATTGGAAGAACCGGGAGTCCCCGGCGGCATACCAGCAACGATCACCATTTCATCACCGACCTCCGCAAGACGTGCGGATTGGGCAACCTGATCTACCTGCCAGACCATATCGTCTGTGTGTCTCACCTCAGGAACGCGGTAAGCGTGGATACCCCAAGACAATGCGAGCTGACGGCGGGTGGATTCCAAGGGAGTGAAGGCGAGCATCGGGATAGGTGTGCGCAGGCGAGAAAGCAGACGAGCAGAGGTTCCCGATTGAGTGAAAGTCACAAGATAACGGGCATCCAGCTTCTCAGCAATGATCGCGGCAGCACCGCAGATTGCAGAGGCGCGATCAAGCTCGATCGGCGTCATAGGTGCAATGCGCTCTCCGCCATTTTCCTCTGTTGCCTCGATAATACGAGCCATGGTTCGTACTGCTTCGATCGGATAAGCACCAACTGAAGTTTCACCAGAAAGCATAACCGCGTCTGCACCGTCAAGAATCGCGTTTGCACAGTCAGATGCTTCTGCACGGGTCGGTCGAGGATTCTTAATCATCGAGTCCATAACCTGCGTCGCGACGATCACAG
>CAKAPY010000224.1 GCA_916719935.1 uncultured Actinomyces sp.
ATATTTGGTCGGCCAGCTCATGAACTCGCTGGTTTTGGTGAAAATCAGGCAGCGTTGGGGCGCCAAGCATCTGTGGGCGCGCCTGATCGGGTCAACCTTGGTTGGTGAAGCTTTCGATACCGTCATCTTCTGCACGATCGCTTTTGCGGGAATTATCCCCGGTATGGAATTCGTAAACTACATTGTCACTGGCTACGTCTATAAGGTCGGCATTGAAGTTGTCTTCCTTCCCATCACTTACCGTGTGATTGCATTGGTGCGCCGCGTGGAGCACCTGAAGAGTGACGAGGTCTTCGCATGAGTGCTTCCTCAAATTGGCTCGGCAAACCCGCTGAGTTCATTGGGCCTTTCCCCACCTCGGATCGCGATCGTGGTTTTGATTGCCGAACGCGACTTGACTACGGCCCAGGCTTGGGACGAACCGGCACGATTCACACCGCACACGGCACTATTTCGACTCCTGCGTTCATCCCGGTTGGAACAAAGGCGAATGTCAAAGCCCTGATCCCCGAGATGGTGCGCGATCTGGGTGCGCAGGCTGTACTTGCCAATGCATACCATCTTTATTTGCAACCGGGTTCGGACATTGTTGACGAGGCCGGTGGCGTAGGTTCCTTCATGAGTTGGGGTGGCCCGACCTACACAGATTCCGGCGGCTTCCAGGTTCTTTCTCTGGGGGCCGGGTTTAAGAAAGTGCTTTCTGCCGAGTTCAGCGGTCAAGCAAGCTTCGATGATCCCAAACTCAATAAGCAGGCTGTCAAGGCTTCACGTGCAGTCGTCGATGAAGAGGGAGTGATTTTCTCAAGTCACATCGATGGTTCGAAGCACCGCTTCTCTCCCGAAGTATCGATGAGCATTCAGCACGAATTGGGCTCGGATATCATGTTCGCCTTCGATGAGCTGACCTCGCTGCTTCATCCTCGTTTCTATCAAGAAGAATCCCTTGAACGTACCCATGATTGGGCCCGTCAGTGTCTAGCCATTCATCAGCGTCTCACCAATGAGCGAGTGGGAAAGCCCTACCAACAGCTCTGGGGCGTTGTGCAAGGAGCACAATACGAGGATCTTCGCCGACATGCCGCTCGCACCTTGGCTGAGATGGACGTTAACGGTCAGACCTTCGATGGGTTCGGCATCGGCGGAGCACTGCAGAAGGAAAATCTGGGAACAATCGTCTCGTGGGTGAGTTCTGAGCTCCCCGAGGATCGCCCTCGCCACCTTCTGGGGATTTCCGAACCCGATGACCTTTTCCGTGGAGTCGAGGCCGGAGCGGACACCTTTGATTGCGTGAATCCTTCGCGCGTTGCGCGAAATGCGGCAATCTACTCCCCCGATGGTCGTTTCAATATTACAAACGCCCGTTTCAAGCGCGACTTCACTCCCTTGGTCGAGGGCTGCGGTTGCTATACCTGTACTCATTACACCCGCGCATACGTCCACCACCTGTTTAAGGCAAAGGAAATCTTGGCCTCAACACTGACTACGATTCACAACGAGTGGTTCACTGTTCGTCTCGTCGATGCCATTCGTCACTCGATTGACAACGGTGAATATTCAGTGTTTAAAGAGGAAATGCTTGGGCGTTTTTCAGGCGCCTCGCGCGCTAACCTACGCTAACGTAAGTAGTAGTTTTCCTACTAGGAGTGGACATGGTTTCAGACCTCACCTTGCAATCCCGCAGGCAATACGACCCGGGAACGCCACTAGAGGTACCCGTGCCGGATACATCGTTGATCACTCTTTTGGAGACCTCTGCACGGCTCTACCCCGAACGCATTGCAGTCGACTACTTCGGCGCTACGCTGACTTACGCTCAGCTCTACGCGCAGGTGCTTCGCGCCGCACAGGTACTGATCGAGGTAGGTTTGCGCCGTGGCGATGTCTGTGCCATCTGTCTTCCCAACTGTCCGCAGGCACTAGTTGCTTTCTATGCATGCATGCGCATTGGTGTCGTTGCTGCAGAGCACAACCCACTGGCACCCGCCGAAGAAATTCACCAACAGCTCGATCGCCACCGCGGAAAAGTCGCAATCGTCTGGGAAAAATCGGTTGATGCTTTCATCCGCCAGGGCAACAAGGCGCTGGATACGATTTTCACTGTCGATATTTCGGCCGAGATGCCGCGCTCACAGCGCATGCTCTTAAGCCTTCCAATTGAACGAGCGCGCCAGACCCGCGAACAAATGCGCGCCGCGCGACCTAAAGATGCCCACTCATGGGATCAGGCAGTTGCTCATGCACGATTGATCCATCCTGATACGCCCCAAGCAACCGGCGATGACTTAGCCGTCATCCTTCATACCGGTGGTACAAATGGCATTCCGAAGTCAGTTCCTCTCACTCACCGCAACATTGGAACGAATGTCAATCAATGTCGCATGTGGGTATGGAAGCTTCACGAAGGTGCTGAAACTTTCTACTCCCTATTGCCCTACTTTCACGCCTATGGATTAACTTTCTTCATGTGCGCAGCAGTTCATCTTGCTGCCACGCAATTGCTTCTCCCAAAGTTCGATGTCGATTTGGCGCTAGAAGCCCATAAGCGCCGACCTGTGACTTTCTTTGTCGGGGTTCCTCCGATGTTCGAACGCGTGATGAATCGCGCTGCTGAGAAGAACGTTTCCCTGAAGACGATTAAGTGGTCCATTTGTGGTGCAATGCCCCTCTCGAAGACATTGGCTCAGCAATGGGAAGATGCAACCGATGGGATGATTATCGAGGGATACGGGATGTCCGAAACGTCTCCCGTTATCGCCGGTTCACCTCTTGCTGATAATCGGTACCACGGCGCTTTGGGAGTCGTTTTCCCCTCAACCGATGTCCGCTTAGTCGATCTTGAAGATCCCAGCATTGATGTTGAAGACGGCACCCCCGGTGAGATCATCGTTAAAGGCCCTCAGGTCTTTAGTGGCTACCTTGATGCGCCCGAAGAAACGGCTCGCGTTTTCACTGAAGACGGATGGCTACGTACCGGCGACGTTGCGATCAATAAGGACGGTTTCCTTGTGATGTCCGATCGCAAGAAAGAACT
>CAKAPY010000225.1 GCA_916719935.1 uncultured Actinomyces sp.
TCCTTCCCGCTTTCGATTTTTACTGCGGTGACAGGCGTATCGGGCTCGGGTAAATCTACCCTGGTCAATCAAATTCTTTATCGATCCTTGGCTAGCCGTTTGAACGGGGCACGTCTTGTTCCGGGACGCCATCGCTCCGTTGTAGGAACTGATGGCCTTGATAAGGTCGTGCATGTCGACCAATCGCCTATCGGTCGTACACCGCGGTCTAATCCGGCCACCTACACGGGAGTCTGGGATCAAATTCGTAAGCTCTTTGCTGAAGTCCCTGAGGCAAAGCTTCGCGGTTATGGTCCCGGGCGTTTCTCCTTCAATGTGAAGGGGGGACGGTGCGAATCCTGTAAAGGAGACGGGACCCTCAAGATTGAGATGAACTTCCTTCCGGATGTTTACGTCCCCTGCGAGGTTTGCCATGGTGCTCGGTACAACCGTGAGACTTTGGAGATTCTCTACAAAGGTAAGAGCGTCGCAGATGTCCTCAATATGCCTATTGCCGAGGCCGCTGAGTTTTTTGCTCCAATCTCGCGTATTGCCCGTCACCTGAACACCTTGGTTGAAGTTGGCTTGGGCTACGTACGACTTGGTCAAGCTGCGACAACTCTATCCGGTGGGGAAGCGCAGCGTGTCAAGCTCGCATCGGAGCTGCAACGCCGGTCGACGGGGCGGACGGTGTATGTCCTCGACGAGCCAACTACTGGTCTGCACACTGAAGATATACGCAAACTCCTGCTTGTTCTCCAGAGCCTGGTCGATAAGGGCAATACAGTGATCGTCATTGAGCACAATCTTGACGTGATCAAGAGTGCCGACTGGGTCATCGACATGGGGCCTGAGGGGGGCAGTGGTGGCGGCACTGTCGTTGCAGAAGGAACCCCTGAAGAAGTCGCCAAGGTCCATGAATCATTCACAGGTCAGTTCCTTGCAGAGATTTTCGAGGCTTCTCAGAGCAAGGAGCGAGATCAAAGTAGCAGCGCAATCGAGGTGCGCTGAAAAGCTGAGCTGAAAAAGGTTGTGTGGGCTTCCTGAAAGGGGGGAGCCCACACAACATTGAAAAGCAGTACTTTTGCCTGAGAAAGTCAAGCGGTGTGATCTTGACAGGGGGTTACTGTGCTTCGGGAGTTGTTCCCGATTCATAAAGCGCTTCGACCTCATCCGCGAAATCAGCAAGAACCCGACGCCTCTTGAGCTTCAGTGATGGTGTCATATACCCGTTCTCAACAGTAAAGGCTGCGTTCACGATGCGGTAGCGGCGGATTGATTCGGCCCGTGAAACTTGCTTATTTGCCCGTGCAATCGCACGTTCTAGAGACTCACGCACCGCAGGTAACTCTGCAGCCTGAGCCGCATCGACGACAGGTTGTCCGTGGGCACGCAGCCATTCTGGAAGCATTTCTGTGTCGAGCGAAATCAGCGCTCCGATATATGGACGGTTGTCACCGACAACAATGATATTTGCAATCAACGGATGGGTTGAGAGGGCATCTTCCAAAATTTCAGGGGAGACATTCTTCCCACCTGCGGTGACAATGAGCTCCTTCTTGCGGCCAGTGATACGGATGTGGCCTCGGTCATCAATCGAGGCAAGATCCCCGGTCTTAAACCAGCCATCAACAAAGGCCTCAGCAGTGGCCTCGGGAAGGTTATGGTAACCGCGGGAAACTGAAATTCCGCGGACTAAAAGTTCCCCGTCGCTGGCCAGTTTCGCCTGGTTACCGGGCCATACGAAACCAACGCTATCCGGCGGGAAATCCTGGGGGACCTCGACGCTGATGGGACCGGTGGTCTCGGAGAGTCCGTACCCCTGGAGCAGGGTCAGTCCGAGGCCTCGGTAGAAGTTTGCAAGGTCGAGGGCGAGGGGAGCGCCTCCAGAAATGATCGTATGAAGGTTTGGTCCAAGAATTGCCTTGACCTTCGACAGAACCAATGCGTCAGCAACGCGCCCGCGAATCTTTAATAAAGCGGAAGGGCCGGGAGAAGGAATTGCCGAGGCGTCGGGCACGGGTGTGGTGTCTGGTAGGGGACCAGCAACTAAGGACTCGGGAAGAGGAGTATCCACATAGGCGCGAGATTCCGAAAGGGCACGCGCTTGCTTTGCAGCCCAGGAGAACATTCGTCCTTTGAAACCGCCGCCGGCCTTGGCTGATGCCGCGTTATAGACCTTTTCCAAGACGCGTGGGACAACCAGAAGCATTGAGGGCTTGAAGGTTGCAATATCATCAACGAGGTTGCGTGTATCTGGCGAAAAGGCTACAACTCCCTGTCCCGAGAGCAAGCAGTACATGACAAATCGTGCAAGTACGTGAGCCACTGGCAAAAATAGCAGCGAACGAGAGCGCGGATCATTGATGAGAAGGGGAAGGAAATCGTAGGCCTGAAGCATGGGGCTGATGAAGTTCCCATGTGTGAGAACAACGCCTTTGGGGACCCCGGTGGTTCCGGAGGTGTAAATAATGGTGGCTTCATCCTCAAGGTTGACGGCCTCTGTCCGCAGGCGCACTTCTTCGATTGGAACGTCGAGTCCGGCTTGGGCAAGCTCTCGCTGAGCCCCCTTATCAAGCGAGAGGAGATGACGAACCGAATCTGTCTTTACGGACTGAACAAGTTCGGCCTGCTGAGTCGTCGCGGTAATGACAATGCGGATATCTGCGTCCTTGAGGATGTGCTCAATTTGGACGGCAGAATCGGTTTCGTAGATCGGGACGGTAATCGCACCGCAGGACAGGGCAGCGACATCGATGAGGGCCCACTCGTACGATGTTGGTGCCAAAATCGCAAGGTGCTCACCTGCTTCAAGCCCCAGGGCGATGAGGCCTCGAGCAATCGAATCAACATCCGAAAGGAACTGATCGATGGTAACCGGGCGCCAAGTGCCCACAGGTGAACGACGCTCAATTGCAACCTGACCAGGGTGCTCTTGAGCACGCAGGCGAAGCATTGACGGCAAATTCATCTCGGGGCTCGCCTGGCGAGTTGCAGTCGCTTCCCAAGAGCCATC
>CAKAPY010000226.1 GCA_916719935.1 uncultured Actinomyces sp.
GACCGCGAAGACCCGCGTGGGTCGCGGTGAAGGTTCGAAGGGTAAGACCGCTGGACGTGGTACCAAGGGCACAAAGGCTCGTTACCAGGTTCCCGCAGGCTTCGAGGGTGGCCAGATGCCCATCCACATGCGCCTTCCCAAGCTGCGCGGCTTCAAGAACCCCTTCCGCGTTGAGTACCAGGTCGTCAACGTCGGTCGTCTGCAGGAGCTCTTCCCCGAAGGTGGAAAGGTGACTGTTGAGGATCTCGTTGCACGTTCCGCAGTGCGCGACGGTTGGGCAGTGAAGGTGCTCGGCACCGGTGAGCTCACCGTTAAGCTCGATATTGAGGTCGACTCCTGGTCGGCTTCGGCAGAAGCGAAGATTACTGCTGCTGGCGGCTCTATCAAGACCCGCTGAGTGGTGATTGCCACGGGGGTGGCTCGGTTTCCGGGCTGCCCCCGTTTCGCTTTCTTGCACGTCGAGGCCGTTTCTCCGGTCGCTGAAGCCCCCGATTTCAGTGGCTTTCCAAGCGGGAGAGGGCCTTTACCCATATCACAGTTTCTCAAGTTCTCTACTTTTGATTCACAGTATTCCTGTCATTTCAGGTAGTCTTTTGAGAGTCGTGCGATCTAAATGGTCGCAATTATTTCGTTACGTAGGAGGAAGCCTTGCTCAGTGCGTTCGCGCAGGCATTCCGTACCCAAGATCTTCGACGGAAACTTCTGTTCACGCTATTTATCATGGCGATGTTCCGTCTGGGCTCTTTCATCCCAACTCCGGGCGTTGATTCAAAGGCAGTAAGCAAGTGTCTTGCTCAGCAGAGTGACGCTTCGCTGCTGGACTTGGTCAACCTCTTTTCTGGTGGTGCGCTCCTCCAATTGTCGATCTTTGCGCTGGGTATCATGCCCTACATCACCGCATCGATCATCATTCAGCTTCTGCGCGTCGTGATTCCTCGTTTCGATGATCTGCACAAAGAAGGTCAGACCGGCCAAACGAAGCTCACTCAGTACACGCGATATCTGACAATTTTCTTGGGCATCCTTCAGTCCACAACCATGATTTCGCTGGCCCGTTCCGGAAACCTCTTCGCAGGATGCTCTGAGAAGGTCATCCCCTCGAATTCAGTGTGGACCTTCCTTCTGATGATGATCGTCATGACCGCCGGTACCGGTGTCATCATGTGGCTCGGCGAATTGATCACCGAACGCGGTATCGGTAACGGTATGTCGCTGTTGATCTTCACTTCTATTACCGCGCGTATGCCTTCCCAGCTTCTCACCATCGGACAAAGTGGTAAGTGGGGAGCAGTCTTCGCGATCATCGGCCTGATGCTTCTCGTCTCGATCGTCGTGGTTTATCTGGAGCAGGCTCAACGTCGAATTCCCGTTCAGTACGCAAAGCGCATGATCGGTCGCCGTCAGTATGGCGGTACGACGACTTACATTCCTCTGAAGATCAATATGTCGGGCGTTATCCCCGTCATCTTCGCTTCTTCACTTCTGGCATTCCCCCCGATGCTTGCACAGTTCGGCAGCCAGGACTCCAAGTGGGTCCAGTGGATTAGCGCGAACTTCCACCAGGACGCATGGCCCTACTTGACCACCTACGCCCTGCTCACACTCTTCTTCACCTTCTTCTACACCGCGATTACCTTCGATCCGGATGAGGTTGCGGATAACATGAAGCGCTACGGCGGCTTCATTCCCGGATACCGCGCAGGCCGTCCGACGGCTGAGTTCCTGCGTTACGTGATGAACCGAATCACCACCGCCGGTGCGCTCTACCTGGTCATCGTCGCGCTCATTCCTTCGTTGGCGATCATTCCGTTGCACATTTCCCAAGGACAGATGCCCTTCGGCGGCACGACCCTTCTGATTATCATCGGTGTCGGCCTGCAGACGGTGAAGGAAATCAACACTCAGCTTCAACAGCATCATTACGAAGGATTCTTGCGATGACCGCTATCGTTCTCCTCGGCCCTCCCGGAGCTGGTAAGGGTACCCAGGCCGCGCGTATCGCCGAGCGCCTGAACATTCCCGCTATCTCCACCGGAGAGATCTTCCGCGCCAACATGTCTGAGGGCACGGAATTGGGTAAACGAGCCAAGGAATACATGGAACGCGGAGAGTTCGTTCCTGATTCGGTAACGAACCCCATGGTGAAGGTGCGTCTTTCGGCACCGGATACCGCCAACGGCTTCCTCCTTGACGGCTACCCCCGTACCCTGGAACAGGCACATGTTCTGCGTGACATGCTTGCCGAACTTGGTGTGAGCTTGGATGTCGTCTTGGAGATTCAGGTTGACGAAGATGAGGTCGTGGCTCGCATGCTCAAGCGTGCAACCGAGCAGAACCGCTCGGATGATACTGAGCCCGTGATTCGTCACCGCCTTGAGATCTACCACGAGCTGACTGAGCCCATGGCAACCTACTACGCCGATCAAGATCTACTTCAGGTCGTTGACGGACGCGGTTCGATCGACGAAGTGAGCGAGCGCATCTTCGCGCTTCTCGACGGTCTCAACAAGTAAGCAACACGTACCCTGGCGCTGCTCAGCGCTGATACGGAACCGGGGCGCGGTGGTGAAAGCCATCGCGCCCCGGAGTTTCATCCAAAGGAAGCACAATGTCCCACATTGAATACAAGACCCTTGATCAGATCAAGTGGATGCGAGAAGCCGGGCTGGTTGTTGCAGAAATTCACCGAAGCCTGCGAGAGGCGGCTCGTCCCGGCGTAACAACCGGTGAGCTGGACGAGGTGAGCGCAGATGCGATCCGTCGTTGTGGTGCGCGCTCGAACTTTCTCAATTACTACGGCTATCCCGCAACGGTGTGTATTTCCCCCAATGACGTGATCGTTCACGGCATCCCCGGAAAGCGCAAGCTCGCTGTCGGTGACATTGTGACCTTCGACTGCGGGGCATGGCTTGAGCGCAGTGGTCAACAGTGGCACGGAGATGCGGCATTCTCAATGATCGTCGGAGATGAATT
>CAKAPY010000227.1 GCA_916719935.1 uncultured Actinomyces sp.
GGCGCCCCTTTTGTTGGGTAAGGCCCTTGTTTTAATGCCTCATTGTGGTTGTATCACGCACTGCTGCACGGGGGTGTTAGTAGGCTCTCGGCCTCGATGACAGAGCCTCCCACGTCACACACCCGCAGAAGAAAATTCCTGCCGCTAAAGCAATGCATCCGCCCGCTGATAGCTCGAAAATAAGAGAAATGGCGAAACCACAGGCAGAAATCGCAAGAGCTGCGAGCACTGAAGCGACCATTAAGACTCCGGGCCGGGCGATAAAACGCATCAAACCGGCACTTGGTGCAATAAGCAATGCCAAGGGGAGTAGGGTGCCCACCGCGGGAATCATCACAATGACACAAACCGTGATCAGAGCAGAGATCAGTGCGTCGGTGAGCACAAAGGCGCCGGGGGAGGAGCGGAAGGCTGCTCGGTATCCCTGTGCGTCGAAAGACAAGAGGAGAATGTGGCGTCCGCGCAAGGTAAGAATGCATAGCGCGCAGACTATCGCGATGCCTGCAAGCGCAATATCCACCGGAGTAACGGTCATGATTGACCCCGTAAGGAAACTCGAAATCTGCAAGGGCAGGGGAGCAAACCACTTCGAGAGGAAATAGCCCAAGGCAAAACTGAAGGTCAAGACGGCCCCGGCAGCAGCTCCGCCCGAGACTCCGGGGATTCGCGCCAAAGCACTCATCAATGCAGACAGCGGCAAGCATAAACCCAGTGCTCCCAAGAAAACACAGAGGGCAAGAATGCTGTGATCCCTGGTGAAAACAGATGCACACACGACACCGATCACCGCGCCCGGAAAGGCCCCGTGCGTGATTGACTCAGCAAAGAACACGCGCTCGCGCAGCACGGTTATCGTCCCAACGATTCCGGAGAGAATTCCTAGCAGCATCAGTTCGCACAGAGGAAGGAGAAGGATCGCTAACATGTCCGAACTCGCTTTCGTGCGCTGTTTATTCCGACGATGAGTGCGCACAAAGCCACCTGGGTAAGAGCAACCGAGGCTTGGGGTGAAGTAGGTCGGGAAAGGGGAATCAAAAGCGTCGCCATCCCCAGCGCCCCACCCGCGCAGGAGAGGAGTACCGAATAGGTCAGCATCTGCCTCGGCG
The DNA here is from genome assembly GCA_916719935.1 of uncultured Actinomyces sp. Lineage (GTDB taxonomy): Bacteria > Actinomycetota > Actinomycetes > Actinomycetales > Actinomycetaceae > Pauljensenia. The sequence continues at coordinate 1,107 of CAKAPY010000227.1, forward strand.
ATGAGGAAAGAAGGCGGGCGGCGAGTGCGGGGACAACGAGGTACCCCACGACCAAAAGAACACCAATTGCCGAGGCCCCCGCGACGACGATTGCGCACATCGCGGCGTTGAGGCAGACATCGCACAGCGTCGTGGGTACTCGCGCGGCGAGTGCTCCCGCACTGTCAAAGGCGCACATGAGCTGAGCGCGCCACGAAAGAACGACTAGGACGCAGGCAAAAAGACAAAAGATGAGGGAAATCGCCATGCGCTGGGGAGTAACTTCCAGAAGGCGGCCAAACATCAAGGCTTCCATTTGGCCCGACATATCGCCCTTTTTGAGGGAAATGATGACGCCGAGCGCGAAGAAGGAAGTCAGGACAACTGCCGCAGCGGCCTCGTGCGCGCGGTGGCGCATCGCCCAGGTCAATGCGGCAGCAACGAATATCGCGCAGATTCCCCCGCCCGCGGGGATCCAATCGATACCGCCGAAAACCGCGCCAACAACGATCCCCGGGAAGATTGAGTGAACCGATGCCTCGGCGCCGAATTGCCAGTTGCGCAGATTGACCAGGGTTCCAACCGCGCCTGCTGCAATCCCGAAGAGAACAAGGAAGAGCAGGGGACGGAGGAAAAAGGGAGAGAGCCACAGGGGCGGAGCGCTTACGATCGCGTTAAACATTGTTAATCCCGCCGAAAGCTTCATTGATGATTTCCGGACGGAAAACTTGAGAGGTCGGCCCGTAGGCAACTTGGCGTCCAGCCACGATGAGGCTCTCATCGCACACTTCGGTTGCAACTCGATAGTCATGGGTTGAAATCATGAACGCGGTTCCCTGAGCTTTTGCTTGGCTGATGAGCGAGAGAAGAGCTTCGCGGTTGGGCTCATCCAAACCGTTGAAAGGTTCGTCAAGCAAGACCAAGCGAGGCTTGGCGACCAAGGCGCGCGCGACCAGAACGCGCTGGCGTTGACCGCCGGAAAGTGTCCCAAAGCGCTCGCGGGCACGTTCGGCTAAGCCAATCTGTTCTAATGCTGCACTGACCGCTTCTTTCTGTTCACGACTGAGCGGACGGAGAAGCTTGACCTTGGGGTACATTCCCATCTCAACGACCTGACGAACGTTGATTGGGAAACTCAAGTCGATATCACTGTTTTGCGGGACGTAGCCGAGGAAATCCAGCGGGCAGCTCACATCTCCAGATATGACTTGCGCGCTTCCCAAGAGCGCTCGCATGAGCGTTGTCTTTCCCGATCCATTTGGACCGATCAAGGCGAGGGCATGTCCGGGGCTGAGCGTGAGGGTAATTCCCGTCAGGACCGGTGTCTGGGAGTAGCCGATGCTGGCGTTTTTGGCTGAGAAGACAGTGGCGCCAGCATAGCGGCCCTCGTTAGGCTCCCAAAACATATGAGCGTCTGCGTTCATAGTGATCGCTTAACGCTTGAGTTCTGAAGGCAGAGGGGGGATCGTTCCGTCCCAGGCTTTTGTCATGGTTGTGACGTTATGGATGATCGAGCCGATGTAGGTTTCGCCTTCACTGCCCACGGGTCCAAGGGAATCTCCATAGAGCGCGTCGTCGCCGATGATGGCTTTGACTCCCGCGGCGCGTGCAATCGTTTCAATTGACTTCGAGTTATTGGAGTTCTCCGCGAAAATCGCGCTCGCTCCAGATTTCTTCACTTCCTCGCTTGCCTGCGCGATGTGCTCAGCGGTTGCATCCTGCTGTTCGTTGAAATCGGAAAGTGCTGCACCGATGAAACGAATGCCGTAGCGTTTCGACAAATATCCGAAGGCATCGTGGGAGCTAAAGAGGACGCGCTTATCGGTGGGAACGCTGTTAAAGCTGTCCTTCGCCCACGCATCGAGGGAATCGATACGCTTTGCGTA
>CAKAPY010000228.1 GCA_916719935.1 uncultured Actinomyces sp.
AGATTCAATTCGAGCGTTGCTTCAGCCCCTTGAATCTGCGTGTTGCCGCGCCAAGACTTCGGTGGGAGCAAGTAGCGCACCTTGATGGCCTGCGGCTATCACCTGTATCAAGGCGGCGCACGCAACCACAGTTTTTCCTGATCCCACATCCCCTTCAAGGAGACGCTGCATAGGATGCGACGAGGCAATATCAGCACCGATAGCACTGATGGCACTGCGCTGCGACTGCGTCAGAGTAAAGGGAAGCCCGTCAAGGAAGGCTTGAAGTTCCGAAGGATTTTCTGGACAGCTTTGCGCACGCAAAGCATTATTTCCCAGTCGGCGTTTTGCCAAGAACGCTTGCAAGACAAAAGCTTCTCTCCAGCGCATGCTACGTCTTGCACGTGCAACATCCTGATCCGTACTGCCCTGGTGAAGAAGCCGTAGGGCATTTCCCAGCGGTTCAATGTCGAAACGCGATCGGATCTGCTCAGGAACAGGATCTGGAAGAGCGTCTAGGTCCAAAGAATCCAGCACAACGGCAATTGCACGTGCAATCACCCACGAGGTGACACCACCCCGTGTGGAATAAATGGGAATGGGGCGGTTCGAGCGTTTTTCAATATCAGGGGCTGCCTGTTCCTCATCAACGCCTTCAAACTCGGGATGCACCAATTGCAAATTCCCTCGATATTCCCCGACTTTTCCAGCAAAAAGAAAACTCTCCCCCGGTTGAAGAAGGCGTTCGTGCACGCTGAGCTTATAGGGACTACTGGCAAAGAAAGTCGCGGTCATTTCCGAGGAACCATCGGTTAGACGAACTTCGAATCGAACCCCTGCGCGTGAACGATTAGGGATCAGCCGAGCACTGACGACTTCGGCCAAAATCGTGACGTCTTCTCCGGGACGCAGAACGTGCATGGGTGTGAGGGCGCCCCAATGGTAGTAGCGACGAGGTGCATCGTAGAGCAGGTCGCCAATGGTCAGGATGCCCGCTTTTTCGAGCTTCTTTGCCAGTTTGGCAGGAAGGCGAAGGTTCAGAGGGGTATCAAGTGGATTCACGCGAGCGCCTGAAGAAGAGAATGAGTCTGAGGAGCGGCATCAATGACTTCAAGATCCACGCTGGTGGATTCGGGGGTGAGGCTATCGAGAAGCTGACGCAGAACCGCGATCAAGGTTGCCGCATCTTCATTTCCAGCAAGTAAGACCCAGCGTGTCGGCGCGTAGGATGCGAGATCTTGAAGGGCACGAGAAACGTCCTCAACCTGCCACTCTGTGTCGATCTCCGTTGTGTGTTGAGCAAGAAGCGAGCTGTGGGCGTTTTCATCGATAAGCGCGCGGAGTTTAGCCGCAACGGTACGCCCTCCAGGTTGAGGCACAAAGAGAGGCGCACAGGTCCTGCTGATTGCCAGTGCTTCCAATTCATTCGTTGAGGACGCAACGGAAATATCGAGCTCTTCCTCCCCCATTCGCACATAAGAGGAACTAATCCTTTGAGCAAGGGCAAGGCACTCCCTATCACTGGGAACAATGAGTTCCACCCGAGTCGACGCACAGCGCGCAGGAAGAACAAGAGCCTCGAGATCTTCAAGCTGAGGATCAAGGAAAACTTGGGCACCGCTGAGGGCAAGATCTTCAACCATTCCCGCAACCCGCGTGCAGACAACGACTGCGGCACGTTCCACCCTGCGAATGGGCTGGCGTTCCAAGAGCCTGATGCCTCGGTGTGTCACACCATCAGCAAGGGTATCGATTCCAATTGTTTCATCGGGGCGTGCATCAGCAACGTGGAAGCGGAGTGTCCGACCGCGTTTGGGATGGACAGATAAAGGAGCGGCAGTATCAATGTGGAAGCGCCACTCGCCCAATCCAAAAAGATCGGCATGCCCAGCCCAGGAATAACGCGCTCCCAGGGCGTCAAGCTGGCGACGCTGAGCATCGACGTCATCCAAGGTTCCTTGAAGAATGACATCGACTGTGAATGCGCGATCAGGCGTCGGCGCATGTGGACGGACCCGATTGCTTCCATGCCCCGCTAATTCCGCGAGCATTGCAGCAAGAGATTCAAGCATCCCCAGATCATCGCGGCAGGCAGCATCGAGAGCACTGAACATCAGCGCAACGACCGCTGCACCGGCGTCGATGGCAGCACCGGACGATCCCGTGGCCTCGACGAGGCCGAATTGTGCGGCCGCACAGAACGCGGAGAGTTCTTGGGGAACCTCGGGGAGTGTATCGCCAAGACCTTCGAGTTCTGAACATGCCTCGCGCAGCATTGCATCTGTGGCACTTCCCTGGGCATGCGCAGCCTTCAGAGCGGAAGGAGTAGCCAATAGCATACGGCGAAGGACAACCGGAGTGATGGCGGCATCGTCAAGCGCCGAATGCCATACAGAAAGGATCGACACGAGAAGCACGCCGCAATGTCCCAGCGCTCCACGGATTCCCGATTGGATTGCACAGTCGAGGCCAACGGAAAGTGGATCACTGTCGGAAAGCTGCGCACACCCGTGAGCAAGGGTTTGGAAAGTGACACGCGCATTCGTTCCCGTATCGCAGTCTCCCCCGCCGACTCCGTCGAGGTCATCGATGAAAGGGGCGAGCTTTGTCATTTCATCAGCCGCTATCTGGAAGCTACGCGCCAAAACTCCAGAATCTAGTGCCACAACTTGTCCTTATAACGATGTCTCAACCTGACGGTGCTGCAATGTGGGATACCTTCAACATTGTTCCGCCTTCAGGCACATGTGTGCCACCTGACACGCATATTTCCCTCTGTGGACTTGGTTATTTAGGGCGAAATCAGTTAAGGTGTCATAGTTGCCTGCGGTGAGCTGTCACCAATGGCCTCTTGATCGTCATGATCAAGACAACTAATCGTGTAAGAAAAAACCGAGGAGAACATCGTGGCTGCCGTTTGTGACGTGTGCGGTTGGTACGAACGTGCGAGTGCGACACGCTCTTGCCGAAGCCGGGTCCCTTACCG
>CAKAPY010000229.1 GCA_916719935.1 uncultured Actinomyces sp.
AGTTGAGCATCTGCTTACCGGTGCCCACGAAGGAAAGGATCTTTTCCTTCTGTTCCTCGGTGCCCTCACGCAGAACGGTATCCCAGCAGGGAAGCTGGTAGAGAACGTAGGTGGGGCCACCGGCGCGACCAAGTGCCTCGTAAGCAGCAGTAAGCGTCACCCAATCGGCACCCAGACCACCGTTCTCCTCGGGAAGGAGGATCTGGTCAAAGCCGAGCTCGCAAATTGCCGAAACCCATTCCTGGGGGTATTCGGAGCGTTCATCGCATTCCTGGAAGTACTTCTCCCAGTTACGCGACTCCATCAATTCGGTGAATCCATCGACCATCAATTGCTGGTCTTCGCTCAGTGAAAAGTCCATTTTGCTTCCTATCGTCAGTGATGTGAAATGTGTGAGTTTCTTAGATTTTGTGGCTGTGGAAGAAGTCAGCTGCACGCCGCATCGCATCCATCGTGTCATCCAGCATCCGAGAGTGATGAAGGAATGCGTGGATAACCTTCGGATAGACAACGAATTCGTTATCCACTCCCGCGATATCAAGCAGTTCATGAAGCGCCTCAGAATCGTCTTTGAGAGGATCCAAGCCTGCGGCCGCGATGAAACAGGGAGGGACTTGCGAAGACAGATCGTTATCCAAAATATTCACGTAGGGTTCGCGAATCTTTTCGAGATCTCCAAGGTAGGCCTTGAGATAGTACTCGTAATCGGCTTCGGTGAGACCATCCCAGGGACCGCCCAGCAGTCGCATCGATCGAGAGTCACGCAACCCGTATGCTCCGTAGAAGAGCAGCATGCTCCGTGCGTTCACAGCTTTGCTGTGATCACGAAGGTAGAGCAGCGCACCGAATGCCATATTTGCACCCGCACTATCTCCCGAGAAGGAGACATCCTGAGGATCAATTCCCCACTCCTGAGCGTGCTGGACAATGTAGTCAGTGGCATCGGAAATTTCTTCGATCGGCTGCGGGTATTGCGCTTCCGGAGAGAGCGTATAGCCGACCGAAACGACGATGGCCCCCGTGAGCGAGGCAATTGTCCGCGTAATGCGATCATGGGTATCGACATCGCCGATCAACCAGCCGCCACCGTGAATATAAACAATCAGGGGACGAGCAGATTCGTTGTTATCTTCTTCCGAGGCCTGGGGGACGTAGCGGCGCACCGGGATACTCCCGTGGCGCGTCGGGACCATTCGGTCTTCCGCGCTTTCCACATGCGGACCGCCCTCGTTCCAGAAACGGCGTTCACTGCGATAGGCCTGTCGCATCTCTTCAATGCTCTGATCGGTCGAGTACGCGTCTTTTGCTAGCTCGTTCTGCTTGGCAACGACGGCGCCCATCTGCTCGCTCCACATGCTGGGAACATCAAGCTTGTGTGCCACTACGTCCTCCTTCCTCAGTACGTGGTTTTCAGGCCTCGACGTTCTTCTTCGCGCGAATACGAATCACCACAACCAGCGCGATTGCACAAACCGCCGCCAGCAGGGCTGCACCGCCAAGGATCATGAAGATCTGATGGAACGCCGATTCTTGTGCGTCACCTGCGGCGTCGCGAATTGAGCCAAACCAGGTGTAGGAGAAGGTATCGGGAAGGAAGCCGATGACCGAGAGTAGGCCCGAGGCCGTACCAAAGACCGCGGGAGGGACCTTGCCTTCAGTGAGCTGCGAGGAAACAATACCGAAGACACCGTTGGCAATAAACGCCAAGAGAATCACCAATCCAGCGGTGAGGATAGCGTTCGCACCCGAGGGCAGGACGGCGAATCCAGCGAAGAGCACTGCAACCAACAGTGAAGCAGCTGCAATGACACGCGAAGGAGAGCCGACCTTCTCAGCAACCCATCCGAAGAAAGGAGCCGAGACCAACGAGATACCGTAGGTACGGACGGTTGCGACCATGGTGACGACTGCGGGAGCAAGCATCATGACCTTGTTCATGTAGCCGGTGGTTTGGTTGACGCCGGTGTAGAAGAAGTAGACGAAGAACAAGGTGGCAGCTGCCAGCCAGACGACAGGGTTGGCCAAGACCTGTCCGATTTGCTTGACCGAGAAACCGCCTTCGCTGGAGCCGATTTCGCCTTCGAACTTCGGGATGAAGAAGAAGGAGAGGACGGCAAGAATCATGATCAGGCCACCCAGGATGAAGAGCAGGGTACGCATGGGGATGATGTCGCCACGCGATGCGAGGTGGGCAACCAGCCACGAGTTGAAGAAGCCCAGGATCAGACCTGCAAGGCCATAGAAGGCGTAAGAAAGACCGATGTTGCGTGAGTAGCCATTTTCATCAGAGATCAGGCGCACAAGCTTGTAACGGATACCCCACCAAATGAGGATGGTTGTGACGCCCATCGCGACAAAGAGGAAGCGAATGGTGGTCAGAGAGGGGAACATTGCGTACCAGAAGGTGAGCAGTGCAGTCAGACCGAAACCGACCCACGAAAGGGTCCGAACGCGAACGATATCCGCCACAATACCGGAGGGGAGATAGCACACAAGCGCGGTCATAGCGTATGCGCTCAGAAGCGTACCCAGCGTGGTGGCAACGTTTTCAGGCGTAGCACCACCCGAGGCGATGAGGGCCTTACCCAGCGGTTCTTCGAAGACGTACTGAAGATAGGCAGGAGTGTAAATGATCGAGCTACCGATCGAGACCAAGATCAGAAGGAAGATACGGTGACCCGCGCTCAGGTCGCTCGCTTTCCTCTCTGCAGAACCCAACATGTGAAAGACCTTTCTATCACTGAAGAATAGAGTTCATCGGACTAGGGTGAGACCGCGCATATCCTGGACTACATTCGTCCATAATTGCGGCTTGTTCGTGCAGCATCCCACCACTGGAGGGCGGTGAATTTCTGCAGACATCCATCAGTGCCAAAACACGATGTGTCACAGGCAATAATCGCTGCCACGTCCTCAACGCTATCAATGGCCTTAC
>CAKAPY010000230.1 GCA_916719935.1 uncultured Actinomyces sp.
TCGTCACCTTGGTATAAATTTGCGTCGTTGAGACAGAGGAGTGCCCAAGCAATTCCTGCACGTCGCGGATATTCGCTCCGCCTTCCAATAAATGTGTGGCAAAGGAATGCCGCAAGGTGTGTGGAGAAACGGGGACCTCAAGCTGCGCGCGAGTTGCCGCGCGTTGAATGATGTCCCAAGCAGACTGACGTGAAAGTGCGCCTCCCCTATTGTTGAGAAAAACGTTTGGACACCCTTTGCCCTTTGAAGAAAAGAAGGGGCGCGCGCGCACGAGATAGGCTTCAAGAGCCTGTTTCGCCATAGATCCCAAGGGAACAAGTCGTTCCTTACGTCCTTTTCCAAACAGACGAATAATCGGAAGCTCTTCATTAAGATCTAGGTCATCAATTGCCATTGAAACGGCCTCGCTGACGCGGGCACCCGTTGCGTAGAGGGTCTCGAGCAGGGCTCGATCACGAAGAGAACGCGGATCATCTCCGCTGCCCGCTGCCTCAAGCAAGGCTTCGACTTGCTCGACTGTTAGAGCTTTTGGAAGGTGTTCGCCAACTTGAGGAACACGAACGTGGGCGCTGGGATCTTGAGTACTGAGGCCTTCTCGAAGTGCGTATTTGTGGAAGGAACGAATTGCCGCTAATGCGCGCGCCACGGAGGACGGTGCTGCAGCATGTCCGTCTTTTGCCTCGCTGAGTGACGCAAGAAAGTCTTCAATCGAACTCTCAGTGATCTGATCGCATTGTTCAATGCCGTGTGCTTCTTGGAAAGCACAATATTTATCTACGTCGCGTCGGTAGTTGGAGACAGTATGCGGGGATGCACCCTTCTCTACACTCAGGAAAATGAGCCATTCATCCTGAACACGCTCCATTTGTTTAGCCACGGGCTCATTGTATTTGCGCCCAACTGATTTGCCGCATATTCGCTGTTCGAGCGCGGCGAGCGGCTACACTTAACCCTGCAGGGAAGCCATCTTACCGATTGCCAGGAGGTCCAATCGTGCCCGCGTCTTGGAATGAGCTCGATAGCCGCGCTATTTCCACCGCTAAAATTCTTGCCGCTGATGCAGTTGAACGTGTCGGAAATGGACACCCGGGAGCAGCGATTTCTCTTGCTCCTGCGGCGTATGCGCTCTACCAGCATCACCTTCACCTTGACCCGTCAGACCCGCACTGGTTGGGCCGCGATCGTTTCATTCTTTCATCGGGCCATTCTTCACTGACTCAATACCTGCAACTCTATCTTGCGGGAATGGGCGTCGAACTTGAGGACCTCAAAGCCCTGCGTACCGAAGGCGCACTCACTCCCGGACACCCCGAGTTTGGGCATACCCCGGGAGTTGAGCTCACGACAGGACCGTTGGGAACCGGTCTTGCTTCTGCCGTTGGTTTCGCAATGGCGGAGCGTTTTACCCACGGTCTTCTCGATCCCGACACTCCTCATGGTCAGTCGATTTTTGATCACTGCGTGTATGTCATTGCCGGTGACGGGTGTCTTCAAGAAGGTGTTTCTGCGGAGGCTTCGTCTCTTGCGGGAACACAAAAGCTCGGCAATCTCATTGTTTTATGGGACGATAACCGCATTTCGATCGAAGGCGACACCGATATCGCATTCAGCGAGGATGTTCTCAAGCGCTACGAGTCCTACGGCTGGCACATTCAGCGTGTGGACTGGTTGAGTGAGGATGGCTCCTACGTCGAAGACGTTCAGGCCTTGGACGAGGCTTTGGCAGCCGCGCGTGAGAACACTGAACAACCGTCAATCATTGCGCTTCGGACGATTATCGGATGGCCCACTCCCGAAAAATCTAATACCGGAGGAATCCACGGTGCTAAGCTCGGTGAAGAGGCACTTCGCGGTTTAAAGAGTGCATTGGGAGCCGATCCGGATGCTCACTTTGTCGTCGATGAAGAGGCCGTTGCGCATTCACGCAGGCAATTTGCTCAGCGTGCACAGACACTGCGCACCCAATGGGATCAGCGTTTCGAAGAGTGGAAGGAAGCAAATCCGCAGCGAGCGGCTCTTCTTGAGCGCCTTCTGCAGGATGAACTTCCGGAAGGCTGGGAGAAGGCCCTCCCCGAATTCCCGGCCGGAAAGGCGATCGCAACCCGCTTGGCCTCGGGGAAAGTACTGAACGCTATCGCACCGGTGCTTCCTGAACTTTGGGGTGGCTCCGCTGACCTCGGTGGGTCAAATAACACCTTCCTCAATGGATCGACCTCATTCCTCCCGGAAGGAACCTACTCGCGTTCCTTTGAAGCTGATCCATACGGCCGTAACCTCCACTTTGGTATTCGCGAATTTGCAATGGCCTGCGCGATGAACGGTATCGCAGCTGATGGTCTCACCCGCGTGTATGGCGGCACTTTCTTCGTGTTCTCGGACTTCATGCGCGGCGCGGTTCGCCTTGCCGCTCTTATGGACCTTCCCGTCACCTATGTTTGGACGCATGATTCAATCGGTGTTGGCGAAGACGGACCTACACACCAGCCAATCGAACATCTTGCTTCCTACCGCGCGATTCCGAATCTCGCAGTGATTCGTCCTGCGGATGCTGCTGAGACCGTCCAGGCATGGAAGAACATTCTCGAGCAGCATCATCCTGCAGCTTTGGTCTTAAGCCGACAGAATCTTCCTAATCCCGCCCGTGGCGAAGGAAACGAGCTTGCTGATGCTCAAGGTGTTGCCCGCGGTGCCTACATTCTTGCCGATTGTGAGGGCACTCCCGAGGTTATTTTGATGGCTACGGGTTCAGAGGTAGCGCCTACTTTGGGAGCTCATCGCCTGCTGAAGGCTGAGGGAATTGCTTCGCGCGTGGTCTCGGTTCCGTGCCTTGAGTGGTTTGAGAGCCAGGACGAGGCCTATCGCGAGTCGGTCCTCCCCTCGGCGGTTCGCGCCCGTGTGGCTGTCGAGGCCGGGA
>CAKAPY010000231.1 GCA_916719935.1 uncultured Actinomyces sp.
TCGACGCAAAAGCAACCCAGCACAAACTTGCTGCGAGGAACACAGCCGGTGCGCCCCACCCGTATAGTGCAGCTCCCAACAAAGCAATGATGAGACGGTCAGTCCGCTCAGCAATACCGACCTTTGCAATAACCCCAATTGATTCAGCGCGCGCACGCGCATAGGGCACGGTAGCTGCACCAACGATCGCAATAAGGCCTGCAATGATCGTCACAGTCCTCGTTACTGAGCTTTCCATGCTGAAAATTGCGAAGGCAGTCAATGAAGCGAAGACCGCTCCATCGCCCAACCTGTCCATTGTTGAATCTAAAAAGGCTCCAAATGGCGATGATGTCCCACTCATTCGCGCGAGAACACCATCAATCGAATCGCAGAAAAGAACGACAGCGAGAGCAAGGGCTCCTTGCCAAAGGTAGCCAAAAGGAAAGGTCGTGACAGCAACCGCGATTGTCACAACGGTTCCGGCAATAGTCACCATATTGGGAGTAATGTGCGCTGCTACGAGCACTCTCGCGACAGGAGTAAAAATAGCTTTCGTTATCGAGCGTCCGTGGTTTCCAAGCACTATTCCTCCGATGATATGGGCCATGCTGCGGCTAGCCGAGCACGTGCATCCTCAAGTAGTTCGGGCACCGCCTTGGTACGGGCAATGATTGGGAAGAAGTTTGCATCCCCAGCCCACCGAGGAACAACATGCTGATGAAGGTGGGCAGCGATCCCCGCACCTGCAACTTCACCTTGGTTCATACCCAAATTGAACCCTGCGGGATTCGCCGTCGCGCGCTCCACACGCATTGCAGTGGCAGTCAAACGACCAAGTTCAATCCGTTCCTCGTCAGTCAGATCCGTGTAGTCAGAGACATGGCGGTAGGGACAGACCAAGAGATGCCCGGAGTTATACGGGAAGAGATTCATCAGAACGAAGCAGCTCACACCGCGATGAACGATGAGTCCCTCTTCGTCTGTGCGCGTTGGTGCAGCACAAAAAGGACACTCTTCCGATGAGGAATCGGCGGGCTTGCGATCGCCATTAATATAGGCCATTCGGTACGGCGTCCATAAACGATCGAAACCGTCGGGAACACCAGCAAATTCCCGGGAATCCTCGGTCGGAAGAGTGTCACTCATTGCTATCAGTCCTCAGCGCTGGGATCAGCGTTATTGCGGGCTTCGATGTGGTGAGCAATACGCTCAACCGCCTCGTCAACGGGAACACCATTGAGCTGGGATCCATCACGGAAACGGAAGGACACCGCCTGTGCTTCTTGGTCTTCCCCACCTGCAATCAAAGTGAAGGGGACCTTTTGCTTTGCAGCATTGCGGATCTTCTTACCAAAGCGATCATCGGAATGATCAACTTCGACGCGAATCCCACGTTCACGCAAACGCTGCGCAACCGTATCAACGTACTCATCGAAGGCCTCGGCAACGGGGACAAGGCGCACCTGTACAGGAGAGAGCCATGCGGGGAAAGCACCGGCATAATGCTCAGTCAAAACGCCGATGAAGCGTTCAATCGAACCGAACTTCGCTGAGTGAATCATCACCGGTTCGCGGTGGCTTCCATCGGGAGCGGTGTACTCCAGTCCGAAACGGTGCGGTTGGTTGAAGTCATATTGAATCGTCGACATCTGCCAGGTGCGACCGATTGCGTCCTTGGCCTGAATCGAGATCTTGGGACCGTAGAATGCAGCGCCGCCCGGATCGGGAACGGTCTGCAGACCGGTCTCTTCGGCGCAGCGACGCAGAATTTCAGTCGCTTCTTCCCACTGTTCATCCGTACCGATAAACTTATCCTTCTTCTTTCCATCGGTATCACGGGTGGAAAGCTCCAGATAGAAATCGTTCAATCCAAAATCTCGCAGAAGCTTCAAAATGAAGTTCAAAAGATGCTTAATCTCATCTGCTGCCTGTTCCGGCATCACATAGGAGTGCGAATCATCCTGAGTGATGGAGCGTACGCGAGTGAGCCCCTGAAGAACACCGGACTTCTCGTTTCGATACACAGTACCGAATTCGAAGAGGCGCAGCGGAAGCTCGCGGTACGAACGGCCTCGGCTCCTGAAGATCAGGTTGTGCATGGGGCAGTTCATTGCCTTGAGGTAGTACAACTGACCATCATCATCCATCGGAGGGAACATGCCATCCGCGTAGTACGGAAGGTGTCCCGACGTGTGGAAGAGCTCTTCCTTCGAAATGTGCGGGGTACCCACGTAGAGGAAGCCGTTCTCGATATGGGCCTCACGGACGTAGTCCTCCATGACGCGCTTGAGCACGCCACCCTTGGGATGGAAGATCGGCAACCCCGCGCCCAGCTCTTCTGGGAAAGAGAAGAGATCAAGTTCGGCACCAAGGCGACGGTGGTCGCGTCGTTCCGCTTCCTTCAATCGTTCTTGGTAAGCGACAAGGTCGTCTTTCGAGGCCCAGGCAGTTCCGTAAATTCGCTGCAGTTGATCGTTAGCCTGGTCGCCGCGCCAGTAAGCAGATGAAGACTTGGTCAACGCAAATCCGTTACCAATGAGTTTTGTCGAAGGCAGGTGGGGGCCACGGCAGAGGTCTTTCCAAGCCGTAGTTCCATCACGGCGAACATTGTCGTAAATGGTGAGTTCCGCACCGCCAACCTCGACGGAGGCATCCTGCGCTCCTCCGCCCTTGGTGCTAATCAGCTCAAGCTTGAAGGGCTGATCAGCAAGTTCTTCGCGCGCCTCTTCTTCAGTGACAACACGGCGACGGAAAGCCTGGCCTTCCTTGACAATGCGCTTCATGCGCTTTTCAATATCGCGCATGAGCTCAGGAGTGACGGAATCAATATTCCCGAAGTCATAGTAGAAGCCGTCAGTGATGAAGGGGCCAATTCCCAAATTGACATCGGGGAAGATCTCT
>CAKAPY010000232.1 GCA_916719935.1 uncultured Actinomyces sp.
AGGTCATTCCATTCGCTAGAGAGGGGAAGCCTTCATCCGTTGAGGAGAAGATGTGTTCGAAGAAGTCCTGGACCGGGCTAACCCATTCACCTGCGATTTTGAAAAGGAACCACATGAGGACGAAGAAGATCGGGATTCCCAACCAGGGGTTGAGCAGGACTCGGTCGATCTTGTCAGAGGTCGAGAGGATGGGGTCGCCTTCAGCTTTTCCAACAACTGCGGTTTCGACGCGATCAACCCATGCGAAGAGTTCATCTGCCTGGGTCAGTCCGCTGCATCCGCAGGTACAGCTTCCATCAGCCGCATTGAGGGGAAGCCCCTTCGGACGCGTGTGGTGTTCGAGCGCGTAACGAACAATTCCTTCTAAAAGGTCGGGATTGTCATAGTGGCGCGGGTCTACGGCAAGAACCGGGATTCCCAACTCATCGGCAAGTTTATCGACCGGGTATTTCTGGCCGTCCTTCTCAGAAACGTCAACCATGGTGGCGACGGCGACAACGGGGTGCCCAGCTTGTGCGACCTGTCCCAAGAGGTATAGCGAACGCGTCATCGCGCTGGCATCCAAAAGGACAATAGCCAGATCAACTTTCCGTCCGGTCCTAGGGTCGGTGAATGAGCCCTCGGCACCAGAGAGAGTGTCACTCACAACTTGCTCGTCGGGAGAAGATGCGATCAAGGAATAAGTTCCAGGAAGATCAACAAGATTTGCCCCCAGTGCACGCCAAGTACCGCGCTTCATTTCAACCGTGGTGCCGGGAGCATTAACGACGTGCTGGCGCGCACCGGTAATTGCGTTGAAAAGGGTTGATTTTCCAACGTTCGGATTTCCGACTAGGACGATCGTTGTTTCCCCACCACTTGAGGAAGGAGTATCCAACACAGCGACGTCTGATTTCGGAGAGCAGTGTGGGCAGCTCATGCGATTTCCTCCACTTCGATTGCCCGAGCACTACGGCGGTCAACGGCAACGCGCGCACCGGCGATATTAACGACGAGGCCTCCGAAAGCGGCCTTGTTCACAATAAAGAATTCGCTTCCCGGGCGAACTCCAAGTTCATACAGACGGAGTCGGTGTTCTGGGGAAACTTCCATGTTTCCGAGGCGAGCCCGAGTCCGTAGTGGAAATTGTGATAGTTGCATACCACCAAGGTTAGGCAAGCATTATCCACGCAAGTGACACCTTTGTCCCCCAGGCAGAAAATGCGCGTCTATTGCACACTTAAACTCTGCAGAAACGCTTCATAACCACTCCCTGAACTGCGCTTTTATCTTCTCCATCGCAGTGGATTTATGATCATCTCATCTAATTTCCTGCTTGCTTTCAGAAGGGATCAATGATGAGCACCGTCCAGGAAGTGAAGGACATTATCGAACGCGCTGCGAACATGCCGTGGGGGCCCGCATGCAGCGCCGAGCTTGCGCGTGCAGTGGTGCTCGTCGATTCCTTAGAGGGCGAAGAAGAGCTGCGCATCGAGACCTACATGCAGCTGGCTACCGCCTATCAGCAGGGAAACGAAGAATGGAAAGCACTAGCACCCACGGCATGGCTCATCACAAAATTTGACGAAAATCCCAGTGCCTTCGCCGCAGATCAGATCAAATCTTTAGCTTGGTTGTACAAGATCGCGGCGAGCGCAACAGGACGTAACCCCGCAGTCTCGAAGGAACAAGCACTGGAGCTCTCCGAAGGCTTCGGGACATTCATCCAGGACCAGGGTTATTCGATGCATGCGGTACACGGAGTCCGTTTCACCCTTGCACTACGGATGGGTGACCCGGTGGCAGCCCATGAAGAATTGGTGAAGTGGCGGGCAACCCCGCGCGATGAGGTTTCCGACTGCCTCCAATGTGATCCCGAACGTCAGATCACCGAGGCCGTTGTCGCAAAAGATTGGGAACGCGCAGTTGCGACAGCGGTACCTTTGCTCGACATCCGCGAGGGCTGCCGAAATCAACCTGCAGGAGTTCAAGCGCTATCGATGATTCCTCTGTTGATGTCAGGACGCCCCGAAGCCGCGTGGGAATGCCACGTACGTTCCTATCGCCAGCATCGTCGCAACGCTGAGTACATGGATCTTTTGGGACAACACATGGAGTTCCTTGTACTCTCCGGGCGCTGGCAGCGTGCGCTCGATATCCTGCGCGACTCCATTGCTCTCACCTCCCGCGCAGAAAGCGCGGCCCTTCTTTTTGATTACCTGAAAGGCGCTGCCTTGGCGGCGCGCGAGGCCGTCGACCGAGATTTAGGGAAGCATGCCTTCCGCGCGCTGTGTACAGGGCAATCTCAGTGGCATCAGGGGCCTCGTTTGGATGTCAATACCCCTTTGGAAGATGTTGCCTCAGAGCTCAAAGAATGGTTGTTCTCTATCGCTGCGCTTTTCGATGCGCGAAATGGCAATGACTTTTACACGTCTTGCGCTGGCGAGGTTCTTGAGGAAGGTCCAGTAAATAGAGAGGCAGAAGAACGCGCACAAAAAACCTGGTCTTTTGAACTTGTGGGCGAGCGCGAAATCCTTCCCGAAGCGATTTCAAGTAGTGACGTCGATGAAGCTCCGAAATACTCCACGCGTCGTGTCAAACAGGAGAAAGTGAAAACTACCGATGACACAAACCCCTACCCGCGTGTTGATCTAAGGCCATTCACTCCCCCGGCCTCGATGCAAGAAGCCTTCAACCGTTTCTCAGTGCTCTCGGGCACAACCGGTTTCGATCCGGAAGCTCAGTTCATCGCCGACCATGCAACAGTCATGAACGAGTCAGTTCTGGATATCGATTTCAGTCACGCAGACGTCATGGACTACTACATTTTCGCTGCAGCCATCCTCAAATTGCAGCATCAAAATTTTGCTGCAATTTGA
>CAKAPY010000233.1 GCA_916719935.1 uncultured Actinomyces sp.
CCGGTCTCAATCCAAAGTGCAGCAACACTCACTCCCCAGGTTGCAAGCACTGAGAGTGTAAAACCCAACGCACACGCATCGTAGGGCGATATCAGGCAGGCGAGGATAATGACAGTACTCAATGATGAATAAATTCCCCCTTCCCTATTACTCCACATTCCAATAAAACCAATAACGCTGACAGCAAAGGAACGCAGCACTGACGAAGCGGGGCCAACAAGTCCAGCGAAAAGCAACAGAACTGAAACTTGGATAATGATCGCTATGCGACGTTTCTTTGTTGCAAGAAGACCAACCGTCATCATCAGAATCGACATATGAGCACCTGACACTGCTGTGAGGTGCGCAAATGACACGGTCTTCATATCATCACGCATTTGAGCGCTGGCTTGATGGTCATCTCCCAGTGACATTCCTGGTATCAGCGCACGTGCGTGCTCTGGCAATGTCACAACAATCTTTTCGAGGTTCCTCCTGACAGCTTGAGAAATACGAGTCCAGTGACCGCTTGGAGGAAGGCGCTCCAACGATTTGATTCGAAGTGCGCCCACGTTCGGAATACCGTGAGCCCAATTGAGATCGCAGGTCCCACTAGCAAGAACTCGATCTCCGCGTCGAAGTGTTGTCATTGATTCGTGCGTGGATACAAGGAGAAAACTCAGCTGTTCTTTACTTTCAAGAAAACGGGCACGAACGTAGTAGCTCGGTTTATTTCTCGTGTTTGTTGCTTTCTTTCCTTCACGTACTTCACTCAGTAAAACAAAAGAAGCATTGCGCAGTTCCTTTCCTTGCGTGCATAACTGCTTCGCTTCGTTTTCCCAGCTCGTTGCGCGACTTGAAGAGATCACAATGCACGTACAGCACAGGCATATCGTGACAATGAGAAGAGGAGCGCATTCACTGACACGTTCTTTTCCTAACCCCTGAAATCCTTGTGGGGAAAGGAGCACAGGGAAGAGCAGAGCTATGCATATTCCGGCGCATAGAAGAAGTGGAGCTCTGTTCAGTGCACCCCAGGTACATAACCAGGATGAAATCGCTAAGGGCACTAAGCGGATGTCAATCGATGAGGCCCTCACGAGCAGGCACCAATTCGAATTTTCTCCAGTATCGAAGCTCCAATTCCTGGAACTGCTACTAGGTCGTCCACACGTGTGATCGGATGAGACTTCCTATAGGTGACGATACGCGCGGCCAGTGCCGGTCCAACTCCATCGAGTTTTTGTAATGTTTGGGCATCCGCTTGAGTGACGTCAACGCAGGCGGAAGCTTGACCGGATGGACCCTCATCCTGTGCTTTCGAGGAGTTGAGAGAAGGAACCCTAATCTGTTCACCATCAACAACCAATCGAGCAAGGTTAACGCTGTCACGGTCCGCGTCTTCAGTAAAGCCTCCAGCTTGGTCGACTGCCTCCGAAACGCGAGAACCATGTTTGACACGGACAACGCCAGGAGCGCGCACTTCTCCTGTCATATGAACCATCACCTGGCCGCTCACTCCTCTTCCTTCCTCGCCGGACTGCTGAATTCCTGGGCTCGAGGAAGTGATAGATCCGGTGCTATCGGCATGCGCACTTGGGGATTCGGCATCAGAAGCCGACAGATTGTCTTCTTCTAAGCGACTATTCCAGCTATGGACAACACCTGCTATTAGGGCGAGAAACAAGCAGATCGCAATAAATACCCGAGCGGTACGCCATCGCCAGCTCCAGCGCAGGCCTCGCCCCTGATTTTCTTCATCGCCGTGAAGGTCTTCTCGCTCGATGCTCCTATCTGCATCCTGATCAACCTCAGCAGACTGAGAGGTAAACACCAATCGTTCCAACTGCCTTCTACGGCTCAGATGAGACTGAAAATGTGAATCCATGCTTTCAGTTTGTCCATCTCCCAGCTCCACTTCAGGGTCCATGAGCGCTTCTGTGGATGAATCCTTGATTCACATCTTTTGTGGATAGCTTTGCGATACAAAAAATGAGACCTTGTTGTCATCAACACGTAAAGTGTGTTTAAAATAACGCCAAGATCTACACCTTCTCACTCAAGGACTGTCATGCGTATCGGCTTCATCGGAACAGGTGCAATGGCCTCAGCTATTGCACGCGGTGCCGTGGCCGCTGGCTTCAGCGGCTCGGATCTGATGTTTGCTGATCGACACCACCAGGCCGCCGAAGACTTGGCAGATGAGCTGGGAGGCGTCGCACTCGCATCAAACCGTCAGGTCGCCGAGCAGAGCAACCTCTTGGTCCTAGCAGTGAAGCCAAATGTCCAGTCCGAAGTCATTCGCGAGATTCGTGAGAGTGTTCTTTTTGCCAAGGAACTCTGCGTCGTCTCTATCGCTGCGGGACGTACGACAGATCAGATCATTTCGGATTTTGGGGCAGCCATTCCATTGGTCCGCGTCATGCCCAATGTCAATGCACAGGTCGGCCAGTCAATGAGTGCCCTTTGCCCCATGGGGACAACGGACGAACAGCTCGCCGCCGCTCGCAAGCTTCTGGATTCGGTCGGCGAAACGATCGTGTTGGATGAGAAGTACTTCCCTGTTTTTACAGCGATCGCTTCCTCCTCCCCGGCATGGATCTTCCGCATGATCGATGCGATGGCCGAGGCCGGCGTGAACCACGGCCTCACGAAGGCCGATTCAACGCGCATCGTCACCCAAGCGTTTTTGGGAAGCGCGCAACTCATGCTCAACGGCCTCGAGAATGGGCAAGTACCCGCAAACCTTATCGATCGGGTTTCTTCTCCGGGCGGCACCACTATCGCCGGTCTCCTTGCCGCCCAAGATGCGGGGCTTTCTTCCGCGATTGTCGCGGCGGTCGATGCTGCTGTTGAGCGCGACCATCATCTTG
>CAKAPY010000234.1 GCA_916719935.1 uncultured Actinomyces sp.
CGAGCCCGGATCGTCGATTATGCCCGGCAAGGTCAACCCGACCCAGTGCGAGGCCATGACCATGGTCGCAACCCAGGTCTTCGGCAACGACGCAACCGTCGGTTTCGCTGGTTCACAGGGCAACTTCCAGCTCAATGTGTTCAAGCCCGTCATGGCATGGAATGTTCTGGAATCGATCCGCCTCTTGGGTGACGCCTGCGTTTCCTTCGATATCCACTGCGCATACGGCATTGAGCCGAACCGCGAAAAGATTCAGCACCACCTGGATATCAACCTGATGCTGGTCACCGCACTGAACCGCCACATCGGTTATGACAAGGCCTCAAAGATCGCGAAGAACGCCCACCACAAGGGCATTTCACTTCGCGAGTCCGCTCTGGAGCTCGGTTTCGTCACGCCCGAAGAGTTTGATGCATGGGTTGTTCCCGCGGATATGACGCACCCCAGCGCCGCTGACAAGTAAGCCTTCTGGGTATCACGCGCAGCTATGTCCCGGTTTGGACACCGTCCAAACCGGGACATTTTTCTGCGTATTAGAATAGAAGCATCAATCGTGAAGGAAAGAGGGTTCTGGTGGCACTTTTCGAACGTCAAACCGATGGCGGCTTCATTGTTGCGCTTCCATTTGAGAATGCATTTCCTTTACTGGTTCAAGAGATACAAAAACTGGGGTGGGGAATTCATATGGTTGCCCCCACGACAGGTCACATTAAGGCAACAACCGATATGTCAATGCTGACCTACGGTGAAACGATTTGGATCTCAGCCTTCTCCGTCCCGCAGGGCACATCGGTAGCAATGCGCGTTGAAGCTACAGGTTTTGCTCCCGCATTCCAGGGGAGGCAGAACCGTAAGAACATTAAGAAGCTTCGCGATAGCATTTCGGTCTTTGCCCAGACCTTTGACGCCCAATAACTTTTGCTTCGACGGAACCTTCAGGAAGATTAGTACACTTTCGATTGACTGAAATCACAGGCTTTTTCACTGAGAGTGTCCTGAGAATACCCCTATGATTTCTTCGTGAGAAAGTCATTTGTTACTGCCGCCTGCGTAACGATTCTTCTATTCGCAGGTCTTTTTGTACCCGGCCTGCGCGTCACCGTTCTAGTAGCCGGTTTACTTGCGGCTATTTTCCTGCCCTTCACAGCAATCTGGAACCGTTCGGAAGCAGACGGCCCATCCTATGCGCACAATCTGGGCTACGCCCTTGTCATGGCATTGATTCTTCTCAGCCCATCTGTCACGGTTCTGTTGATCGACTCGGCAGCTTAATAGGCAGAACCTTTTTTATTTCGCGGGACGGCACTTCGTGGCCGTCCCACTTTTATCCCTGACCTGCACAAAAACCATTGACAAGGACTTAAATACTCAGGAATAATTATTAGTGGGTGCACCAAAGAATCGCTGCACGCCACGCGTGATTTCGTCGCGGTTTTCCGCCACCGCCAGATTGGCACTTCATTTCAACCTTCTCGTCTCCAAGGAGACATTATGAAAATCATCGACGAGAAGAGATCATCTCTTGATAGCTTGATCTACGTCTTTTTCTTCCTTGGCACCCTTGGAATCATCTTTTCATTGAAGGGAATGTTCAGCGATCAGCCGATGTTGTGGCTCTCCAAGCCACTCGCATGGGGCATCATCATTGGGTTTGCATTAACTCTTGCGGGATTGATCCTCAGGCTGGCGAATCTGGTCCAACTTTCACGGTCAATCCGCTGGATTGCGATCGCCTACAACTTCGCAATTCCGTTCGTAACTCTGGGAGTTCTGATTGGAACCTTCCAGATGAACGCAATGCCCAGTTTTGGCGCATTCCTCAATGAATATAGCGATGTCATTACAGCGCCAGCTCTACTGCCATGGCTGTTCACGGGCACTCTTCTCTCCACCCTTTTCCTTCCATACAGGATGGGAGAACTCAAAGCCCACACGCCGACTTTCGGCTCGGAAAGCGAAAAGACAGCATAGGCGGATACCTGTAATTCTGGGTGGTGAACGCTCAAGTTCACCACCCAGATCTATTAGCGCCAGTAAGGGCTGACAACGACTTCTGCCTTCTGCAAGTCCTTCACTTCCGAATAGCCCGTCGAGGCCATTGTCCGCTTAAGGGCACCAATGAAGTTGAGCGTTCCATCCGCTCGCGTTGACGGCCCGTAGAGAATCTCGCTGAAGGTCCCCGAGGTCCCCACGCGAACGCGGTGTCCTCGCGGAAGCTCTGGGTGCGTAGCCTCGGACCCCCAATGCCATCCACGCCCAGGAGCTTCTTCGGCGCGAGCCAGGGCCGCGCCCATCATCACTGCGTCCGCTCCACAGGCAATCGCGCGTGTCATATCACCAGAGCGCCCAATCCCACCGTCGGCAATCACGTGGACATAACGACCACCCGATTCATCCATGTAATCACGACGCGCTGCAGCAACGTCTGCAATGGCAGTCGCCATAGGCGCATGGACTCCAAGAGACTGGCGCGTTGCATGCGCCGCTCCCCCTCCAAAGCCAACCAAAATACCTGCGGCGCCGGTTCGCATGAGGTGCAGGGCAGCGGTATCTGTTGAGACGCCGCCAACGATCACCGGAACGTCGAGTTCATAAATAAAACGTTTAAGATTCAGAGGCTCCGCGCGCGATGAAACATGCTCAGCTGAAACGGTAGTCCCACGAATGACGAAGAGGTCCACCCCGGCCTCGACAACTGCACGCCAGTAGCGCTGGGTACGCTGCGGTGAGAGTTTTCCGGCGACAACGACGCCCGCCTTGCGAATATATTCCAAACGTTCAGTGATGAGGTCTTCTTGAATGGGAGCAGAATAGATCTGCTGCAAACGCGCAATCG
>CAKAPY010000235.1 GCA_916719935.1 uncultured Actinomyces sp.
TGGCTAAGCGCATGGGTAAGACGCGCATCATCGCTGAAACCGGAGCTGGCCAACAGAGCCTGTCCCAGAACCTGATTACCCTTGTGTGCGCCGCCGTGGACCAGATCCTCACGCTTGAGGAAGATCCGAGCACCGCCACCGGGAAGATTGCGAAGCTCCGTGACGGGGGTGGGGCGTCCCAGGAACTGATGGAGCAGAGTATTGATCTCCTCGATGAAGGTGGGGTCATCAATTGCCTGAACGAAGGCTTCTTCAAGCTGGTCCAGTGCGGGGATCAGAAGCTCGGGAACGTATTGTCCGCCGAATTGTCCGAAGTAGGGAGAAAGTTTCGTTGGGCGCTCGGGAGTTTCTTCGTCGTTTGTTCCCCCCGTCTTTGCGCCGAGGCGCTCACTGGAGTAGGGCCTCCACGAGGTGTGCAGCGCAACTTCTTCGAGGAAGTCGTGGCCGGCACTGGGCTGGCCGCCTGTGATCTGCCAAGCTGCCTGCGTAGGATCATCCGATCCCGAGAGCGAGGAGCCAACCAACAGTGCGTCGACGTAAGGGGCAAGAGTCAGCACATCATCGCGCGAATGAACGCCAGACTCGCCAACGATCACTGCTCCCTTGGGAGCCAGGGGAGCCAGCTTCTGCGTACGGGTGATGTCGATCTGAAGCGTGCGCAGGTCGCGATTGTTGATGCCAATGATGCGTGCGCCCAAGCGCTGAGCGCGGCGCATATCCTCTTCACTGTCAACTTCGGTGAGGACGTCCAATCCTAGGCGATGTGCTGCCAAGGAAAGTTCTGTGTAATCCTCATCGTCCAAAACGGACAGCATCAGTAGGATCGCATCTGCTCCGTGCGAGCGAGCAGCCGTGATCTGAATGGGATCGATGATGAAGTCCTTGCACAAGACAGGCTGGCTAACCTCATCTCTGACCTCATCAAGATCAGTGAAATTGCCGTTAAAACGGTCGGGCTCTGTTAACACACTGATTGCTGCGGCGTAGCGCGAGTAGGCACGAGCCAAGAGGCGTGGAGAATATGCACCTTCGATAATTGTGCCCAAAGTTGGTGAAGCGGACTTGCACTCCATAATGATTGCCGGGCCGCTGGGACGGGGCTGGAAGCCTTCCTTTTCGTCGTAACGACGCGTGCGTAGTGCGTCCTCAAAAGAGCGCGTCGAGCGAGGAAGCGTCAGGGGATCGATGTGTCCGTAGGCCTCGTGCAGTTCGGGAAGACGCGTCCGACGCTGAGCGACGATCGAATCAAGGACGGTCCCGGTTTCGCGCAATCGCGTGGAAATGGGAGAGAAAGACGGCTGGTTCACTGATTCTCCTGCTCTTTCAATTCGCGTGCGGTTGAAACGATGGTGTCAAGGTGGGAGGCAACGGCGCCGCTGGAGAGTTGAGACAGTGCCAATTCGGTTCCCTGGTTCAAAGATTCCGCCTTGCCCGCAAGATAGAGCACCGCACCGCTTGTCGCAGCGATGGCCTCTCGTTGGGCCGGCGCACCCTTTCCGGCGAAGATCTCAGAGATCAGACGCAGGTTTTCTTCTGCATCCCCACCGACCAACTCTGAGAGTGGAGCAGGAGTAATTCCCAGCTCCTCAGGGGTCACGGTAAATGAAGCAATACCCTCTTGGGTGATCTCGCGGATCTCGGTGGGGCCATGGACAGCGAATTCGTCCGTACCGCTACCGTGAACCACCAGCGCATGCTTCAGGCCCAAGGACGCCAAGGCCTTCGCAACGACATCGAGGAGTTCAGGTTTACCGACACCCAGTACCTGATAGGACAGCGGTGCAGGGTTCACCAGGGGACCGATGAGATTGAAGATTGTCGGGTTCTTCAAAGCGCCGCGCACGGGTGCAACATAGCGCATTGCCGGGTGATACTTCTGTGCGAATAAGAAGCAGAAACCGGTGCGTTCTAGGAGCTTCGCTGAGGAAGCAGGGGAGAGGTCTAGGGGGATACCTGCGGCCTCAACAAGGTCTGCGGCTCCCGCCTTCGAGGAGACCGCTCGGTTACCATGCTTGGCAACCTTGAGTCCCATGGAGGCCGCAACGAAAGCCGAGGCCGTCGAGATATTGATTGTCCCGACACCGTCACCGCCCGTTCCGACAACGTCAATCACATCGGGGGCCGTTGTCGTGAAGTGTTGCGCTGCTGAGCGGAAAGCTTCCGCTGCACCCGCAATTTCGCTGGGCTGTTCACCGCGCGCGTGAAGCGCTCCAAGGAAAGCTGCGATTTCAATTTCGCTGAGTTCCCCGCGTGACATCTCCTCGAAAACGGAACGTGCCTGTTCCTGGTCTAATACGTGACCGTTCAATGCGCGGCGCAGAAAGGACTCACTCATGTCAATTCCTTGAATTAGTAGCGGTGGATAGGGTTAGGTCAGCCAGCAGAGCACGCAGAAGAAGCGGCCCAGCCGGAGTAAGGATAGATTCTGGGTGGAACTGCAGACCGATGCACGGCGCACTGCGGTGACGCGCAGCCATGACAATCCCATCACGGGTGTGTGCCAAGGACACCAAAGCATCGGGAAGGCTACGCGTGCCCAGAGAGTGGTAACGAGCAACAGAGATATATCCGTGCTCAGCATCGTCACCGGGACGGAGAGCCTCTGCAATTGAGGAGAAGGCGGGGTCTTCGATGCCGGCCTCGGTAAGTTCAATGCGGTCGGTGCGCCCGTGGGTTGCCCCTACTGGACCGACGACGCCCCCGCAGGCCTCGACCATTGCTTGGAAGCCCAAGCAAATCCCCAGGGTTGGAATATTTTCACGGAGA
>CAKAPY010000236.1 GCA_916719935.1 uncultured Actinomyces sp.
GGTCGCATGCTGGGTCGTGTTTTTCCTTGCCGGGCGACGTGTGACCTTACGAAGGATTTCGCTGTCTGTTTCTTCCTTCATCGTGCTCTGCTGTCTGTCGGTGATTTGGAGCCAGTACCGTCTTGAAACTTTCGCGTCAGCTCTGATTACTCTTGCCACGAGCTCCGCGGGGATACTTGTGGCAATTGCTTTTCCGCTTCGACAGATGCTGAAAGTATTTATGGACGCGATGAAGATCGTCGTTGTTTTGTCGTATCTTCTTGAGTTGTGGGTCGCGCTCTTCGTTGGCCATCGAATTCCTCCCATCTATATGCGCCATTGGAAAGAAGTTCCAGAGCTCTATTACTGGATCAATGACTCCCTGTTTAGGGGAGGGCCGATTCAAGGTTTCGTGGGAAACCGCAATCCTTTAGCGTTTATTGCGCTCTTACTGCTTCTATGTGTGCTTGTCTTCTGGATTCAGGATCGAAATCAGCACATTCGAAATTTCCTGTGGGTGTGTGCCTGCGTTGGCATTCTCATTCTCACTGGTTCGGCAACGGTGTTTGTTGCCATGCTGGTTTCCCTCAGTGCACTCGTCTTTCTTTTGATCATCCGTCATCTCGGTTTCTATGAGCGACGTTTCGCTGTTCGTGTGGCTTTGACCGCTGCGGCCAGTTTCCTGCTGGTTGCTGTTGTGATGAAGGACCAGGTAACCGAGATATTGGGTCGTAGTTCTGATATGACCGGGCGCGGTGTTATTTGGGCGAAGCTTTTGGAATTGTGGACCGAGCATCCCCTTCTTGGCTGGGGGTGGGTTGTGATGTGGCCCCCGTGGTTGCCTCTGTTCAAGAACCTTGTTGTTCGTCCAGATGGTACGCCTACCATGCAGGCGCATAACGCTTATATCGAGGCACTATTCCAGACCGGCATTGTTGGGCTCATGCTTTTGGCCTTCGCGGTGTTGTGGGTCATGATTCGTATCTTCCGTGTTGCCCTTCGTGATCTTGAGAGCGATCTGATCCCCGTCCTGGCCGCTGTTCTTATGCTCGCGATGTTCGTCCAGTCATTCACCGAGTCTCGTTTGCTCACCGAGGGTAACTGGGTTCTTTTCGTTGCTTTTGCTACCTGGCTGAAGGTCCGAGCAGAATCAATTGACTTTCACCCGCCAAGACGTGGGGACAAGGCCTCGCGTCGGCTAGGTTCCGGCTATGCAGACCGACCTGCGGCCTCGTGAGACACAATCAAGACGCGTCCTTTAAGGCGAGTCTTTTCCCGTACACTGTATTGCGCACGTATTCCAACAAGAAGAAGGTATTTCCGTGACCGATATTATTGACGACCTCCAATGGCGTGGTCTGATTGCTCAGCACACTGATCTTGATGCACTTCGTGCTCACTTTGCGCAGGGCCCGGTCACTTTCTATTGCGGTTATGATCCGACAGCTCCTTCACTTCACCATGGTCACCTTGTTCAGCTGATCGTTATGCGTCACCTGCAACTCGCGGGACACCGTCCGCTCGCGCTCGTGGGTGGTGCAACGGGCCAGATTGGCGACCCGCGTCAAAGTGGTGAGCGTCAACTCCAGCCCACCGAAGTTGTTCAGGGCTGGGCAGATCGCTTGCGTGCGCAGATTTCTCGTTTTCTTGACTTCGAGGGTCCCGCAGCAGCGCGAATGGTGAACAACCTTGATTGGACGCAAGAGATGAGCGCTATTGATCTCTTGCGTGGAATCGGTAAGTACTTCCGTGTTGGCACCATGCTCAACAAGGATATTGTTGCGCGCCGTATTGCCTCTGACGAGGGTATTTCCTACACGGAATTCTCGTACCAGATCCTTCAGGCAAATGACTACCTTGAACTTTTCCGTCGCTATGGTTGCACCCTTGAGACCGGTGGAAATGATCAGTGGGGCAATATGGTTGGCGGCGTCGACCTGATTCATAAGATCGAAGGCGCCGATACCCATGTGATGACGACGCCCATCATTACTAAGGCCGACGGAACAAAGTTTGGCAAGTCCGAGGGCGGCGCGATCTGGCTCGATCCCGAGATGATGAGCCCTTACGCCTTCTATCAGTTCTGGTTGCAGGTTGCCGATGACGACGTGGTTCGTTTTCTGAAGATTTTCACTTTCCTCTCACGCGAAGAGATCGAGGCCCTTGAGGTTGAGGTCGCTGAGCGCCCGCATCAGCGCGCTGCACAGAAAGCGTTGGCTGCCAGCGTCACTGCGTTGGTCCACGGTCAAGATGAACTTGAGCGTGTGCAGGCTGCAACCGAGGCGCTATGGGGAACCGGTGACCTTTCGTCGATTGACGAGGCCACTTTGGCTGCGGCAACCAGTGACCTTCCGCGTGCGGAACTTCCGCTGGGGGCGACTCTTGTCGACGCTCTTGTAGAGACCGGCCTTGAGAAGGGACGCAGCGCTGCGCGTCGTACCCTCGCGGGTGGCGGAGCCTACGTCAATAAGGTCAAGGTAGAAGACGAAGAAGCAGTTTTGAGTGCTGATGATCTGCTTGCTGGCGGGTTGGTTTTGATCCGCAAGGGCCGCAGGAATCTGGCTGTAGTTGCTGTTCGATGAGCCGTCTTTAAAGGTGTGCTCGTCATCATAGTGTTTTGATTTGACGACGAGCCCCTAAACGGCCTAATCTATAACTCGTTGCGCTGAGGGCGACGGAAACGTTGCAAAGCGCGAAAGCCCCTTTGAGATTCGCCTCGGGTGAATTGCAAATGTGGGGGTGTTGTTTGTGAACTCGATAGTGTGTTTGT
>CAKAPY010000237.1 GCA_916719935.1 uncultured Actinomyces sp.
GGGTAATCGGGCCGAATTCTCCAGTGGGTAGGCAGTAGAAGATATCGCGACTGATCGCGAAACCGTTGTTATTACCGAATTCTTCCATGACCGCAAAGCGCATGTAGTCGGACA
Source organism: uncultured Actinomyces sp. (assembly GCA_916719935.1). Taxonomy (GTDB): domain Bacteria; phylum Actinomycetota; class Actinomycetes; order Actinomycetales; family Actinomycetaceae; genus Pauljensenia. Next base: position 115 of record CAKAPY010000237.1, read on the forward strand.
TCTGGAGTATCTGCCGTGAGATGTCTTCCGTATCGATGGGCGCATAGAGCAGGACGGATCGTTGCGGAATGGCGAAGAACAATCCGTGGGGAGCGTCAATGTGGAGATTGCTTACCAATGCGCCGATGTTTGCGGCCTTACCGGCAATAAATGGAGATTCTCCCAGAAGCTCGGTGAATGGACCCACCTGTTGCTTGGTATCAATTGGCTCGTTATCGGTATTGATCTGACCGTAGTAGAAGAGCTCGTCGACTGAAAGCGGGTAACGCGCAAGGCTTTGATCAGTCACCAACGACACGCTGTTTGGAAAATCCAGATAGAGCGCTTTGGCTAATCCGGCGGTGAATGGGCGAATGTAGGTGATGGGGAGATCTGAGCTCTGCCCGCCCCGGATGATGCGTGTACGAATTCGTCGGCGAAGCTCATCGGGATCATTGAGCGAGTATTCGGGCATCCGCAGGGTCTCAATCATGAATGCGACCCAACGTTCGATCCGTTCCTGATGCTGGGCTGGGTCGGAACGCGAGAGATCTGACAGAAGGTTTTCAACGTTGAAGCGCATGGTGTCGACGGTCAAAATGTAGCCGTTTGTTTGAGGGTCGACTTGGGGAGTCGCATTGATGCCAGCGTCTTCCAAGCGCTTCAAAAGGTAGGGGAAAGTGCGTTGAATCAGTTCATTGCGGTCCATGGACTAAGTTTATCGTTTTTCATATTTGAAAGAGTTGGATTGAGGCTGGATGAGGACTTTGATGTGGGTCTTTTCTGAGGGTAAATTTGTCTGATGAATATGCTGCGTTTTTGGGCTCGACCTGTCAGACTTATTCGTGCGTGTCCCAACGACGGAGACATCACCACAGAAGGATGATCACAATGACAATCCCATTCATTATTGGCGCCTACGCCTCGCATCCGGCGTCGGAGCTGCAAGAGGACTACTACAAACTTCTCGCACAGCAGCCCTGGATTAACGGCCTCGAAATGCCCTATCCCGGACAGATCGCCACCGACAACGAACTTCTCGCGGGTCTACTCTCCGCGGACTGGGATTTCAACACTATCACCGCCATCCCTGGCACCATGCAAAACGTCGGCAAAGACGCGAACTTTGGCTTGGCCTCGCCGGATCGGGACGGTCGCGAGGCCGCGCTGGCTTTCACCCTCCAGCTGCGCGAGGACTTGGGTAAGTTGTGCGAGCATGCCGACCGCAACGTGGTGACGCGCATCGAGGTGCACTCGGCTCCCACGCGAACCGCCGAAGGGGATGCCTTCAGGCGCTCGCTGGAAGTTCTACGCGAATGGGACTGGTACGGTGCGAAGCTCGTGATTGAGCACTGCGATCGCTTTATCCCAGAGCAAAAGTCAGAAAAGGGATTCCTCTCGATCGAAGAAGAAATTCAGATCGCTGCGGAATTTGAGGTCGGTGTCCTGATTAACTGGGGACGCTCCGCTCTAGAAGAACGCAGTGCCGATGCTGCCTACGATCACATCATCGCGGCAGGAAAACGCGGAGTTCTGGATGGCCTAGTCTTCTCTGGTGCAGGTCCCGAGGAAACTCAGTACGGCTATTCGTGGGTTGATGGGCACCTGCCCTCTCAGGTTGATGAGCCGGCATCACTGATGAGTAGCGCGGAAATTAAGCGCTGTGCACAGGCTGCGATCGAAGGCGGATGTAACTATCTGGGCGCGAAGATGTGCGTGCCCAAGGATGCGACATTGCAGGAGCGCCTTGCGATGCTCACTCATGTCTATAAGGCGTGCGATTTGCAGTAAACGTGCGCGCCTCGGCGCTCGTTGAAGGTGTGTCGTAGGGGTGGAGCCTGGGAGCGGCTCCGCCCCTACTCTTTGTGTAAACATGTATAAAGATCACATGCATGAAAAATGGGAGCGGACAATGGAGTGGCCGCTCATGGTTGTTGCCGTCGTTTTCTTAGTTGCCTATTCTGCGCAGATTGTGACGGATGCGAGTGGGATCGACTACGAGCGTTACGAACTTGTCTTGAATATTTGTTGGGCCGTATTTGGTATCGACTATCTTGTCAGGCTTGTTACTGCGCCTGACAAATGGCGGTGGTTTAAGGCAAATTTGATTGATTTCTTTTCTGTCGCACTGCCTTTCCTTCGGCCACTACGTCTTGTGCGTTTGGTAGCACTCCTGCGCATCTTTCAGCGCTCTGCAGATGCGGAACTGCGAAACAAAATTTCTCTCTATACGGGAGCGATATCTGCCCTGCTCATTTGGGTTGGAGCGCTCACTGTCCTTGAGGCCGAGCGTCATGCCGAGGGAGCGACACTGACCGACCTCGGACGAGCGCTGTGGTGGTCTCTAGTTACTGTGACGACGGTTGGATACGGCGACATCGCACCCGTAACAGTTACAGGGCGTGTGGTTGCGGCGATCTACATGCTCTTCGGGATTGCGCTCATTGGAATCGTGACCGGCATTTTCTCCTCTTGGTTCCTTGAAAGGATTAAGCAAGAAGAGGGTGTGAAGAATGAAGTGCCTTCAGTTAGCAGTGCCGCTGCTGTGGAACAGCCGGCAGCTCATGCTCAATTAGAAAAGCAGATCGCAGAGCTGACTCAAGAAGTTCGATTGCTCCGTGCAGAAGTTGCTGCAGCACAGGCAAAATCCCA
>CAKAPY010000238.1 GCA_916719935.1 uncultured Actinomyces sp.
GAAAGTCCATGCTTGCACGCACCATCTGTGCGCTCACTCCTCATACTTTGAGTGCCCAGGGGCAAGTGACCTTGGGTGGGCGCGAGTTCGATATTGTCCGCCAAGCGCGTGCCTTTAAAGCACTTCGAGGCAAAGGGATTGTCTGGCTTCCTCAAGATCCTTTTACCTCGCTGTCTCCTACCCAGCGTTGCGGCACACAGATTATTGCCGACACGCGGTTGCCCAAGCGTGCGCGGGATGAACGTGTTCGTGAGCGTCTTCGCGAAGTTGGACTTCCTGAACGCGTTGCTCAGGCTTACCCTCAAGAACTCTCGGGAGGCATGCGCCAACGTGTAGCTATCGCTGCAGCCCTGGACTCTTCACCCGGAGTCTTCATTGCGGACGAACCGACAACGGCTTTGGATGTGACAACTCAGAAGGAAATTCTTGATCTTCTGAGCGAGCTGCGCGAGAGCCGATCGATGGCCCTCATTTTGATCACCCACGATCTTGCTTTGGCACGCGAATACGGCGATGAAGTGGTTGTCATGCGCCACGGGAAGGTTGTCGAATCGGGAAGTGTCGAGAAAGTCTTTACTCACCCCGAAAGCGACTACACTCGTCAGCTTGCAGCCGCCGAGCCTCGACTGGATGGTCCAAATCCCCGTTCTTTCAAGGAAGAATCCCAAACAGACCACTCTTTAGATGCGGCCTCGGAGAAGAAGCACGTTGCACCTGCTTTGGTTGAGGCACGGGACTTGGTCAAAATTTTCCGCGGACGCACCCGCAGGGATCACCACGTGGCACTCGATGGAGTTTCACTTTCTATCGCGCCCCAAGAATCCGTCGGAATTGTTGGCGAATCTGGATCTGGGAAGACCACCCTTGCACGTCTGATTATCGGTTTGGAAAAGCCAGATTCGGGAAGTATTGAGGTGAATGGCACACCGCGGGAGAAAATACGAGGTGCCTCTGAAGGTGGGCGGCCCCCAATGGGGATCGTTTTCCAAAATCCGTATTCTGCTCTCAACCCAGCGCGAACTATCGGTGCCACCCTTGCCGAGGCTTTGCGCGTAGGCGGTCGTTCAGCTAGCGAGGTACCGAGCCTCTTGGAGTCTGTCGGCCTTCCAGCCTCCTATGCAAACCGTTTTCCCGCGCGCCTGTCTGGTGGGGAACGCCAGCGTGTCGCTATCGCTAGGGCTCTGGCGACGCGACCACAGCTTTTGATTTGCGACGAGGCCGTCTCTGCTTTGGATGTGTCTGTACAGGCTTCTGTTTTGGAGCTTTTGCTCCAGCTTCAACGCCAGCAGGGCTTCGCATTGCTTTTTATTACCCACGACCTTGCCGTGGCGCGCCAGATGTGTGATCGCCTTGTTGTGATGAAGGACGGACACATCGTTGAAGAGGGAGCAACCGAAGATATCCTTCATTCGCCGACCCAGGAATACACGCGGGTCTTGCTTGCCGCAGTACCTGGCCAAGAGAGTGACAATGACTGAGAAGATTTCACACATCTCAATTGAATCTGGAGAGAGTAGCTACGAGCGCCTGCTTGCTTTAGGGGTCCCTGAAGAGCGCGCGAAAGATTGGGCGCGCCTTGGCCCCAAGATGCGTGCGACCTTGTGGACCAATGGGCCTGTGGGAGTATGGGAAGTCCACCGTGAACTCTCTGCGCACCTGCGTATTGCAGGATGGACTCTTCTCGATACTGATCAGGTGGTATGTGAAGCCGAACAAGCCCGTCGCGTGCGTGAAATCATATTGGAACTCTGTGATGAGATGTGCTCGCGTCGCTTCCCTCTGATGAAAGCTGACTCATGGGCAGATGAGGGTATTTTTGTTGATGCCCTCCGCTCGATTGGTTTTGAACAGGTCACGATCAATGGGAATCCCCATCCCATTGAAAACGACCGCGACTACTCCCATAGTGGCTGGCTTCTGTGGAACCCCGATTTAGTGCGAGAAAGTGCGAATTTGCTGGTCCCTGCCTACGAACACCAGAAGACGGAATTTACCTGCGGTCCCGCAAGTGCTCTTATGACACTTGGTGAAATTGAAGGAGATCCGCATACCGATTTTGTCAATGAACTGGATCTATGGCGCCAGGCAACCTACTCGGGGGGAGTGGGACACTTTGGCCTGGCCTCGGCCCTGGCAGACCACGGCGCACAGGTTGAAGTTCTTGCATCAACTTCTGAACCAATCGTGGGGATTACAAAAACCACGATGCTGGGTAAGCGGGCGCGGGTCGCTCTTCACTGCGAACATATGACGCGCGCACGCGAATTAGGAGTCACCTCCCAGGTGAGGGAACTGTCGCTAGAAGACATTACCTCAGCCTTGGACGCGGGCAAGCATGTTATTGCCCTCGTTGACCTTGCCCCGCTTAACGGTGAAGACACCCCGCACTGGTTGCTGATTTGGGGTCGTATTGGGGACTTTTTCCTGATTCATGACCCCTGGTACGACGAAGAGTTTGGGGAGACATGGGTGGAAACCTATGTCCAGCCCCTCCATACACGCGACCTATGGGAAGCTGCACAGTGGGCTGATGGAACGCACGAGCGCGCGCTCCTTACAGTCCGTACTTCTCACTGAAGTTTTTCTCGAAGGTCTCCAAAGAGATTCCACGGGTCTCCGGGACGACAAAGAGGTAGAAACACAGGGAAACCACGTTGATCAATCCGAAAATCACGTAGGTCCATGTTGCACCCAAGTGAGTAATCATGACGGGGAAGACCCAGGTCAC
>CAKAPY010000239.1 GCA_916719935.1 uncultured Actinomyces sp.
CTGATCCGAACCGACCCACAGGTTCCTTCCTCTTCCTTGGCCCCACCGGCGTTGGTAAGACCGAACTTGCTAAGTCCTTGGCGGAGTTCCTCTTCGATGATGAACGCGCCATGGTTCGAATTGACATGTCGGAGTACTCGGAGAAGCACTCCGTGGCTCGTTTGGTCGGTGCCCCTCCGGGATACGTCGGTTATGAACAGGGCGGTCAGTTGACCGAGGCCGTGCGTCGTCGCCCCTACAGCGTCGTCCTCTTGGACGAAGTTGAAAAGGCAGACCCCGAGATCTTCAACATCCTCTTGCAGGTCTTGGATGACGGACGTTTGACCGACGGTCAGGGACGTACCGTGGACTTCAGGAACACAATCCTGATCCTGACCTCGAACTTGGGATCAATGTTCCTGACCGATCCTTCGCTCAGCGAAGAAGAAAAGCATGAAGGCGTGATGAACGCCGTGCGCGCAGCCTTCAAGCCTGAGTTCATCAACCGTCTGGATGAGACCGTGATCTTTGATCCGCTCAGCCCCGAGGACCTGTCTGGAATCGTTGATCTCTTGGTTGAATCTATGGCGGATCGCCTGAAGGAGCGTCGAATCAGCCTCAATGTCACCGAAGGTGCGCGAGGCTGGCTGACCAGGCGAGGATACGATCCGGCCTACGGCGCGCGTCCTTTGCGCCGACTGATCCAGCGCGAGATCGGCGATCGACTGGCCAAACTGCTTCTGAGCGGCGAGGTTGAAGACGGTGATACTGTCTCCGTTGACGTCACCGATGATCTTGAAGGACTCCGTGTTGAGGTGTCCAATCGCTGATCGGTAGCGACTTGCGGGTGGTGCGAATAATTTCGCACCACCCGCATTTTCGCTTAGACTTTAAGAGTTATCCCCACCCAACAGAGCAGAACTGAAGAATGAAGGAGGTAGCCGTGAGCGAAGACGAAAGTTCGCAAGCGGGTCCTGCCCGTAAGAAGCGAGGTAGCTACTCCGTTGGACGTTCCACCCGGACAACGATTATTCGCGGGGCAACGCAGTTGTTGTCAATGCGCGGCTACTACGGTTTTTCTTTGCGAGATCTTGCTGAAGAAATCGGCGTTTCCCATCCGACCGTTATGTATCACTTCCCGACGAAGGATGCTCTGGTCCTGAATGTTATTGAAGCCTTCGAAGAGGCTTTCGGTATTTTCGATGTTGAGGTTGTGACTGCCGAAACGGAAGACGGAACCCCCGGTGATCCGATCCTTGAAGAACGCGGTGCAAAAGTTACGACCATGAATGAGTGGATCGCTGCGCACCTGCGCCTTGCTGCAGCCTCCGACAACCAGGTGATGACTGATCTGGATCGCGTTTTTACCGTTGAGTCTGTGAACGAGAGCCATCCCGCCCATGATCATTTCTCATATCGAGTCGATGCGATGCTCCAGCTCCTTGAGAAACTGGCCACGGAGATGCCCGATTATGATCCCGAGAATCCGGTGGATACTCGCAGGCTTGTCGAGCGCTGGTACGGAATGGTGATCCTCGGTGGTTGGGATGGCGAGCGTCTTGATAGCCGCGAGCTCATCATTAAGTACCTGGCCTTCGCGGTTCGGGAATTGCGCTATAGCGCTGAGCAGCTTCTCGCGCTTGGGTCGATGATTCCGCGCAAGGCAGCAGCGCCCTTCCAACAGCTCCTGGTGGAGTACTCCAGCGCTCAGAACTGACCTACGAGCGATGTCTCCAGAGTTTTCCTCGATTCCCTTCCAGGCAGCGATTTGCGCTGAAAATGACGGCGGCAGCTCGCTGAGCTGGGGGGATCCGCAGGAAGTTTTCCCTCTGGCCTCGGTCACCAAACTCTTCACCGTGTGGTCCGCGCTGGTTGCAATTTCTCGGGGTCTCATCACTGTGGATGCGCCCGCTCCCTTCCCGGGAGTGACCCTTGAGCACCTGCTCTCGCATGCCTCGGGAATGGCGATGAACGAGGCGCGCCTGCAACGCGCACCAGAAGAGCGACGGATTTACTCAAATGCGGGAATTGAAGTTGCCGGACAGATGCTTGAGGAAGCGACGGGAAGCCCAATTTCTCGCTGGATTGAGGAAAGTGTCAGTGAACCTTTGGGGCTGGCGAGCGTAGAAATTGAAGGTTCGCCGGCTTATTCGGGCCGTGCGAATGCGGCTGACCTGATGGTGTTTGCTCGCGAACTTGCCCATCCGACTCTGGTATCAAGCGAACTCGCGTCCAGCGCACAGAGTGTTCACTTCCCTGAACTGAGTGGGATTGTCCCCGGCTATGGGAACTATCGTCCCTGTCCATGGGGATTGGGCTGTGAAATTAAGGGAGAAAAGAACCCCCACTGGACTGCACCCCAGTCGTCTGCGGCAACTTTCGGCCACTTTGGGCAGGCTGGTTCATTCCTATGGGTTGATCCGCTTTCAGGTGAACGCGCGGTTTTCCTTGGCGAAAAGCCTTTTGGGCCGTGGCACCACGACAATTGGAGCGCCCTGAACGAGGAAATCCTGCACGCTATGAGAGGTCAATGATCACGGGAACGTGATCAGAAGCGCCCTTCCCCTTGCGTTCATCACGATCGATTTCTGCTGCGGTGACTCGTTGCGCGAGTTGTGGCGAGGCGTAGATAAAGTCGATGCGCATTCCCTCATTTTTGGGGAAGCGAAGTTTTTGGTAGTCCCAGTAGGTGTATTGATCGACGCGCTCGCGGGTGACCTCTTCCCAGCCGTGTTGAGCGAA
>CAKAPY010000240.1 GCA_916719935.1 uncultured Actinomyces sp.
CTGGCCGAGCGCTTCCCATGCGGGCCTCGCAGTGCTGTTATGGATGCACTCGAAGAAGAGATTCGTGCAATGGGCGTGGATGAAGGACAAGCCGCAAGCAAAATCCACATGGACCACCTTCGAGAGATGGCATCTGCGCTCGGCGAATATCTTGAGCAATCTGCTCAAATGGGAAGCTGTTCAGATCCGAACGGAAATGTTCAAGTTGAAGTGCCATTTGATGTTCCCATCTCCTCAGTTCACATCCGCGGAAGAATTGACCGAATAGAATTGGAAGGCCAAGGCGTTCGGATTATTGACTTTAAGACTGGGAAGAAGGGAAATAAAACCGGCGCGAAAAAGGACCCGGACCACCCGCAGCTCGCTCTCTATCAACTCGCAGTCGAACAACTGGGTTATGAAGTTTTAGGAGCAGAGCTCAAATATCTTGGTTACGGTGATGTCCGGACCATCTCGCAAGACCCCTTAGACCCGGAAACAAGGGCGGATTGGATCAGCCAGCTTGATGAGATCGGGCAGAAAATGAAAGGCCCATCTTTTATTGCGACGCCCTCTGATGAAGCATGCCAATACTGCGAGTTCGCCCGTTCCTGCCCAGCTCGTGAGCAAGGAAAGAGGAGTGTGGAATGAGCATAGATAGTACACAGCTCAGTGTTGATGAAATTCTGCGTTTGGCCACCCCTAGAAGTCGCCAGTATTTCCCCCCAACGGATGAGCAGCGTGCCGTAATTGAAGCACCTCTTGAGCCCCTGCTTGTCGTTGCGGGAGCGGGCGCGGGGAAGACAACCACCATGTCACAGCGTGTGCTCTACATGGTTGCCCATCATGGAATCGAGCCGGAGCGAATTCTCGGCTTGACCTTTACACGGAAAGCAGCGGGGGAGCTGGGCCTCAAAATGCGACAAGACCTCGGGGTCTTGGCATCAAATCTTGACCGTAGCTTCCAGGGCGATCCAACGGCATTGACCTATAACTCTTTCGCCGCTCGAATCCTTGGCGAGTATGGCGCAACAATTGGGGTAGATCCCGACTCGCGCTTAATCGGACAGGCGCAGCAGGTTCAGATTCTTACTGAGATCGTCCAAAACTGGAGGGGAGAGTACCCCGAAGAAGATGGACGATACAAACCGACGTCATCAATTGTTGCCGCGGTACTTGCATTAAGCGGTCATATCGCGGAACAAAATATGACTCTTGACCAGGGAACAAAAGCCCTCCGTGCATTTAGTGAAGAGCTGGAAGAAATCGCTCAATCTGCAGGAAAAGATCCAACCGGTTCCCTCAAATCCATGATCACCGTCAATGCCAATAGGATTTTGCTCCTTGATATGGCACGGGTATTCGAAGACTACAAACGCAGTCACGGTCTGATTGATTTTTCAGATCAGCTTCTTCTTGCAACACGAATCGTCACGGAGAATGCTGCAGTTGTCCGCCAGGTGCGCTCCGACTATCAAGCTGTCCTTCTCGACGAATTCCAAGATACATCGGTCATCCAGATGACCTTCCTATCCACTCTTTTTGCAGATCATCCAACGACCGCGGTCGGTGATCCCAGCCAAGCAATTTACGGTTGGCGAGGTGCTTCGGCATCCGCGCTCAGTAACTTCTTGACCGCATTTTCAAGCCGGCGTGAGGCAAAGCAGCTCACCCTATCTACCGCGTGGAGAAACGACCACGCGATCCTTCAGGCAGCAAATGCGGTTGCTCTTCCCCTGCGAGGCCTTCCCAGAATCGGGCAAGAAAACAGCTCGGGAAGCACCCCCATTAAGGTTCCCCAGGTCAAACCTCCAGTTCTTGGGCCAAGGCCTCAAGCGGGAGAAGGGAAAGTCAGCGCAAGCTATCCGCTGACCTACCAGGAAGAACTTGAGCATGTCGTCGAATTTATCCGACAGCATCGCATCCAAGACGAAAAAGGGAAGTGGAACAGCTGCGCTGTGTTGTGTCGTCGTCGTGCAGATTTTCCTGCAATTGAACGTGCACTCAAAGATGCAGATATCCCGGTTCAAGTTGTTGGTTTAGGAGGCCTCTTAGACCAACCTTCAGTCAGTGATGTTCGTGCTGCCCTTGAGCTCGCTTCAGATCCGACGAATGCCCCAGCCCTTATGCGCCTTGTCACCGCGATGGATATTGGCGCGGCGGACCTTCTGGTTCTTCACCAATATGCAAAATACCGGGCTCGACAGGGAACACAGGCTGAGAAGGAACATCCGGATGTTTTCCTTATGGATGCCATCGATCAACTTCCGCCTGTGGGATGGCATGCACCTTCAGGAGGCCCTTCATTTACCGCTGTCGCACATGAACGGCTTTCGCTTCTTGCACGCCGACTTGAAATTATTCGTCAAGGAACCGGTAGGCCACTCGATGAACAAATCGAGCGCGCGATGTCCATCCTTGGGCTCAGAGAAGCCATCATGTCCGACCCCCTGGGTGACGGGGGAATGGAAATGCTCGATGCATTCGTTGATATCGCGGCTGACTACGAAGCGCAGGTCGCAGGGGCTGATCTCTCCGGATTCCTGACATGGCTGGCGGTCGCAGAGGAGGAAGAAAAAGGACTCCCAATCCCTACCAGCGCCACTCGAGCCGATGCCGTCCAATTGCTGACGATTCACTCTGCAAAGGGTTTGGAATGGGATTCGGTCGTGGTCTTTGGCCTACAAGATTCGCGCTTCCCTAACCACAGTGCCTCTCCA
>CAKAPY010000241.1 GCA_916719935.1 uncultured Actinomyces sp.
GCAAAGGTGGGCGCTCACCTTCTTGAGCCGCTTCGTCGCGTCGTTCGTCGCCGAGGTCTTCCTCTGTCTGCGCATAATGTCCGTTTTTCCTGTGCGGGGGAGCCGGCCTCGGCACAGGAAATGGCTGCTGCAGCCTTCCGGGTGATCGTTCACGATGAGGAAATCGTCGAATCGATTGTCCGCTCGGTTGCATAACGAAAGTGTTACGCTCCTTGACAAACTTTTTGTCGACAGTGATACTAAAACTCATCTACGCATAGGCGCGTAGCGTTTGAGAGGAAATATAGATGTCTCAGCACACAACCAGAAGGCGTGTGATCGCTCTGGCCACTGCATGTGTCCTTAGCCTCGGCCTCGCCGCATGCGGAAAGTCTTCGACCCCCGATGCAAGCGCATCTTCTGACACCTCCGCGCTGACCGGAAAGACCGTGCGCGTGTGGTTCATGGAAGGCTCGATTTCGGACGACGCCATCGCATACCTAGAAAAGACCTTCGCGGAACAGAACCCCGGAAACACCCTCAAGGTTGAAATCCAGCCTTGGGACGGAATCGTCTCCAAGCTGCAAACCTCGCTGGCCTCCAAGTCCGAAAGCCCCGATCTGGTCGAAACCGGTAACACCCAGACCGCGGTCTTCGCATCGGTCGGCGCATTCGCACCCGTCGATGACCTTTACAACAAGGTCGGTGGCGACAAGCTTATTCAGTCCTTCATCGATGCAGGACGCTGGGATAACAAGCTCTACGCACTTCCGCTGTATGCTGGCGCTCGCGGAATTATCTACCGTAAGGATCTTTTCGAAAAGGCCAACATCGCTGTCCCGAAGACCATCGATGAGCTGGCAGACGCGGCAATCAAGCTGGGTAAGGCCAACCCCGATAACGTCGAAGGATTCTCCGGCATGTATCTGTCGGCAGTAGATATCCACGGTGTCGAATCCCTGATGTTCGCCGGCGGCGGCGACTACGCAACCTTGAGCAATGGGAAGTGGCAAGAAAAGCTCACCGATCCGGCCACCATCGCCTCACTCGAGCGTGTTCAGAAGATTTTCAAGGAGGGCACCGCATACGCGATGGACTCCTCCGCTTCACAGAAGAGCTTCCAGAAGTACTTCAATGAGAACAAAGTCGGCATTCTGGTCGGCACCGGCTCGGTTGCCAAGAAGATCGATAAGGAACTGTGGGACGCAGGAAAGGTTGGCGTCATGCCTATCCCCGGAGTCAAGGAAGGAAGCGTCGGACAGACCTTCGCAGGTGGCTCCTCCATTTCGCTGGCATCAAATGCGCAGAACCCCGAGCTGGCCAAGAAGGCCCTTGAACTGATCTTCTCTGAGAAGTTCCAGACCATGGTTGCCAAGGCTGGATGGACTCCCGGTAATACCCAGTACGGTTCGGCCTCGGAAGGCGCGTTTGCGGACATCTCTACCACCGTTATCGAGAACTCCAAGCTCACGCCGAATACACCTCAATGGGGTGTCGTTGCAGGCGATAACGTCATCCGAGACTTCTTCACCGAAATCGCCCAGGGCAAGGATGTGAAGACTGTTGCAAAGGATGCGGGCGCGAAGCTCGATACCACGCTGAACAAGCAGTAGGAGTGATACTCCTTCATATCTTGCGCCAATCTGAAGGATAGACGGAAAGGCGCATCCGAAGCGGGGAGTCGCCCGGCCTTTCACGGGCGACTCCCCGAACCTTCCCAACAGTCGGAGAGAGCAACGATGACCTCCTCGCAAAGCCCAGTGCGTGCGGGCAGCCCACGTAAGAAACTCACGCGCACACTGGCACCCTTCCTCCTTCTCAGCCCAGCCGTTGTTTTGGTCTTGGTTGTTCTGGGATACCCCATGGTTCGCCAGTTCCTTATGTCGTTCCAAAAATTCGGATTGGAACAGCAATTCGGGAAGCCACCAACATGGGTGGGGCTGGATAACTACATTGCGATTCTCTCTGACTCCTATTTCTGGTCTGTCCTGGCAAAATCTCTTGCCTTCTGCGCGTGGACTGCGGGATTGACCATGGTCGGTGCAATCTCCCTGGCGCTCATGATGCGCGCGGCCTCTCCTGCTGCCAGAACCTTTATGAACTCCACTCTGATTGTTGTCTGGGCAATGCCACTTCTTGCCTCTTTGACTGTGTGGCAATGGTTGGTCGACCCGAACTTTGGTCTGATCAACTTCCTTTTGGCATCGATTGGCCTTCCCTTCAAGGGGTTCGCGTGGCTCTCAGCCTCGTATTGGACCTTTTTCTTAGTCGCCTCGGCAATCATCATCTGGGCATCCATGCCCCTAGCAACGATCTCCATTTACGCAGCTGTCACGCAGATCGATGACTCTTTGCTTGAAGCCGCGCAGATTGATGGAGCCGGCTACATCTCACGCCTTCGTTACGTGATCTTCCCGTCGATCTCTCCAGTGATCGCACTCATTGGTGTCCTTCAGGTGATTTGGGACCTGCGTGTCTTCACCCACATCTACGTTCTTCAGCAGTCGGGTTCGATTTCGACTGAAACAAACCTTCTGGGTACCTACGTGTACCGCCTCGGTATCTCTCAGGGTAACTATGGGATGGCCTCGGCCCTTGCAACGGTCATCTTGCTGATCACCGTGGTGATTACAGCGAAATATATTCACATGCTCTTCACGAAGGGGGACGCACGATGAGCGCTGCACAGGTTCGGGAACGCG
>CAKAPY010000242.1 GCA_916719935.1 uncultured Actinomyces sp.
TCGGAGAAATACTGCCCGGAACGGAATACTGCGAACGCATCCAATCAGCCGTCGAACGCATCTCCGGATGCGTGCCGTGTGCGAACTGTCCCTTGAGGTCGAGAGCGACATCTTTGCCGATCCGGTAGCGACTCCCCAGCCCGCTCGAGGCATGCATGAGGGCATCACACGGTCCTGGCACCCGTACGGGGAAGAAACGAGTTTCCGGGTCAATCGGGCGACTGGTGGTGGGGACATGCGAATCTTGCGACAATGTTGGCCTCGATTCATGTGTCGTGTGGAGATGGATAGTTTCTTTATGCGCCGTGCTTAATAGGGAAGCGAGCGGTGGAGTGATCGCTTGCGTTGGCACATGTGGGGCTATTCGATCGGGAGCAGGAAGCGCTTGGATGCGCCCTCGGGAAGATCGAGAGGATTGGCGTACGTGGCGCGTAGCTGGGGCTCAAGCTCGAGGATGATGGGGTCCCAGCCATTCAAGATCCTAGTAGGTTCGTATTTCCCAGTCTCTTCGTTCAGATGTAGCTCTTCATGGATTTGGATCGTTACCCCGAGGAACTCCGTGGGAGGATATTGATAGAAGTAAGTCCCCGGAAGATAGGTGACCTCTTGGAGGTTGTAGGCTGGTGCCCCTTTGAGGAATGGCGTAAGGTCACGTCCGTTTGAGCCGATGAAAATCGCCACTTCGGGCTTCTCTAAGTTGTTCGTCGCGATCGCCACGCTGTGTGATGTTGCCACAAGGGTGGGCGCACCAATTGGGCGAGGTTCGGTGGGTGTGTGGTCGATGTAACCACGGAAGGTGATTGCAGCGGTTGGGGAGAGCTTCTTGAGGAAAGCGAGAAACTCCTTAGCATCTTCTTCGGTCATGATCACTCCTAATGGAAAATGTTTGAGGTGACGAGGGAGAGGAATAGCTGAAATGAATGGGCGATTTTCATTCCAGGCTGTGAAATTAATGTGGTTCTAGTCTGGATCGCTCAAAACAAGACGTGGGAAGCCGGTGTCTGGGTCGACCGTTACATGATCGACATTGAACTCAGACATCATTGGAAAAAGAACTTCCCCTTCGTGGGGATTTTGAGACAGTCGTCTAATGTCAGTTCCATTCTTGCTGTGAATTTCAAGGATCACTGGGACATCGCCGTCCTTGGGAATGTGTTTCTTTGCGAAAGAACGTGCGATATGCTCGTGCACGCTAGTCGAGAGAATGCCGGGGTCTTTAAATACGCCCGTCTCGATTACCTCGTCAAGAACAACCTTTGGTATTGTCGTCCCGCGGTATTGGACACCCTCGCGCTTGGGGGCTACTCGAAGAAAGTCATTGATTTCGGAAACTCCTTCTTTGAATTCGGGTGATACATTCACGGAAGGGTCGCGAGAGAAACCATTGTAGTGTTCGAAATTGTCTGTGGTATAGTCGTTAGTTGTCAGCAATTGTTTCTTTGTGACTTCAGGCCATTCCGCAGTGAACTCGGTGGCCCACTGGTCCATCCCCTTCTCAGTGTAAATGTAGGGGGCTTCAGGGGCGTTCTCCCAATTTCTATTCTTGGTTGATGTTTCGCCATCCGTGTGTGCCGTGTCGGTAGCCTCGTCTGCGATGGTCTCGTTGACCGAGGCATTGTCTGCGGCCTCGTTGCCAGGGCTGGAATTTTGCTTGGATGACTCCAGTGGCCCCTCGGTGGAGGGGTCCTTCCCGGGAGTGGTAGATGAATTGTCCCCGTGAGGGGTGTCGTCGCCCTTGTGATTGGACTTGTTGTGGGGATCAGTTAATTCATCAACGGAATCGTGCCCGTTTGATGCGTCAGCTGTGGAATCATTGGCATGCGAAGACTTGTAGCCATCGTGCGGGTCGTGATGCGGGTTCTTATTGTGGATACCTTCGGGGTCTGTCGTATGACCGGATCCGTCGGACTCAGAAGAACCGTATTTATCCTTGTACTTGTTGCCTGTGGAAACGTCAGCTGATCCATCGGTCGTGTGGGTGGGCGTCGTGGGATCAGCCGCGTGGGGTGTGCCGTTGGGGGCGTGGGTGGTGCCGTCGGTTTTCGGGTTGCCCAGAAGTTCGTCGAATTTATTCTTCGTGGCGGGTGCGTCAGTTGCCCCACCCGCCTCGTGAGTAGGCGTCGTGGGATCAGCCGCGTGGGGTTTGTCGTCGTCGGTGGGGCTAGGACCGTCTCCGTGTCCTGCGTGCGACATATCCGTCGCGCCATCTGCCCCTGCATGGGTCGCGTGTGGAGCGTCTGGCGTTGAGTGGTGGGCGTGCGAAGACTCGTTGCCCGAGAGGACGTCATAGAACGGGTTCTTCTTAGGGTCGTCCTCAGAAGTGGTCGGGTGAGCGGCACCGTCAGACTCGGCAGAACCGTACTTGTCCTTGTACTTGTTGCCTGTGGAAACGTCAGCTGATCCATCGGTCGTGTGGGTGGGCGTAGTGGGATCGGCCGCGTGGGGTGTGCCGTCTGCGGTGTGGCTGGCACCGTCTCCGTGGCCTGCGTGCGACATATCCGCAGCGCCATCTGCCCCGGAGTGGGTCGCGTGGGGTGCGTCTGGCGTGGAGTGGTGCGTGTGCGAAGACTCCATGCCCTTGAGGATGTCATAGAGTGACTTGTTCTTCAGGTCGTCCTCAGAAGTGGTCGGGTGAGCGGCACCGTCAGACTCGGCAGAACCGTACTTGTCCTTGT
>CAKAPY010000243.1 GCA_916719935.1 uncultured Actinomyces sp.
AACACCCCAAATTCACGCATTTTCACCGAAGTGGTCTGCGTTTTGGGCGATTCCCCTACAATCGGAGCAAGTCAAAGGAGACCACGATGGACGCATCTGCAATCCGCGCCGTTGCGGGGCACGCACACACCACCAGGGGTGCGACGAGCACCAAGCGCCGACGACTCGCTCGACATGCACAGCTTGGCAAGCTGACAAGGATTGCGCCGGGTTATTACCTCGATACTGTGGCCATTACTGCACACCCTGACCCCGGCACGGTGGTTGCTATCGCACGGCTCGCCGCCATCCAGAACAAGCACCCTCACCTCATCTCCTCAGGACCGACGGCGGCATGGCTGTTCGGCCTGCCGCTTCTGGAAGCGCATCCGCTCCACGTCACGACGATATCGAACCAACACCCGAGTCCGATTAACCTTCCCAAAATCCACGCGGGTTCACTACATTTTCCGGCCATGGCTGTGCGCCCCCACCGGCCTCGCAATGGGCGCTCACCCGCGATGATTCGTCACAACGGAGACTTGCTCAGCACTACCCTCGAAGATACGGTCGTTGATTGCGCATTGTTCCTTGATGAAGAGGAGGCGTTCGTCGTCGCGTGCGCAGGCTTGCATGAACTGGCTCGATACCGCCGTTTCTACCGCAATGATTCCCGTCAGCGTGAAGAACACAGCCGCGAGCGGCTGCTGCGTTTGCTCGGCGTATCCTCACAAGGCAGAAAGCACGCAATCTCAGCACGTTGGGTCGTAAGACACGCAGATGCAGGATGCGAAAGTGCGGGGGAATCGCGACTGCTCTACCTACTGACAAAGGGTGGCCTGCAGGGGTTGGAAACTCAGTACCCGGTCTCAGCAGCGAATAAGTGGTACTTCATCGACATCGCCATTCCGGCACAGAGGATCGGGATCGAGTTCGATGGCCGCGGCAAGTACGGTTCCGATGTTGACTCGGTCCACCGCTCCATCGAGGCCGAGGAGCGCCGCCAGCGCTTACTCGAGGCTCAGGGATGGCAGATCCGCCGCTTCCGATGGGAAGCACTCGCCCGCCCCGCGGAAGTCATCGCGCAGATTCGGGCGTTGTATGGCCGTGAATAGCTCAGTCGCGCAAGGTTGATTCTCAAACAGGCTCTGGTGATAACAATCGGAACACGGCGCACGGCGCACGGCGCACGGCGAGAATAGCGCACACCACCATGATGGGATCCAACCCGCCCCTGCATACTTGGGATGCCGCGTCCATTTGAAGGACTCCGCATTGTCCCACACTGCCCCTCGCCCTACTCATAACCGCCATGCGCCCAAAACGCAGACCACCTCGCCCAAAACACCCCAAATTCACGCATTTTCACCGAAGTGGTCTGCGTTTTGGGCGATTCCCCTACAATCGGAGCAAGTCAAAGGAGACCACGATGGACGCATCTGCAATCCGCGCCGTTGCGGGGCACGCACACACCACCAGGGGTGCGACGAGCACCAAGCGCCGACGACTCGCTCGACATGCACAGCTTGGCAAGCTGACAAGGATTGCGCCGGGTTATTACCTCGATACTGTGGCCATTACTGCACACCCTGACCCCGGCACGGTGGTTGCTATCGCACGGCTCGCCGCCATCCAGAACAAGCACCCTCACCTCATCTCCTCAGGACCGACGGCGGCATGGCTGTTCGGCCTGCCGCTTCTGGAAGCGCATCCGCTCCACGTCACGACGATATCGAACCAACACCCGAGTCCGATTAACCTTCCCAAAATCCACGCGGGTTCACTACATTTTCCGGCCATGGCTGTGCGCCCCCACCGGCCTCGCAATGGGCGCTCACCCGCGATGATTCGTCACAACGGAGACTTGCTCAGCACTACCCTCGAAGATACGGTCGTTGATTGCGCATTGTTCCTTGATGAAGAGGAGGCGTTCGTCGTCGCGTGCGCAGGCTTGCATGAACTGGCTCGATACCGCCGTTTCTACCGCAATGATTCCCGTCAGCGTGAAGAACACAGCCGCGAGCGGCTGCTGCGTTTGCTCGGCGTATCCTCACAAGGCAGAAAGCACGCAATCTCAGCACGTTGGGTCGTAAGACACGCAGATGCAGGATGCGAAAGTGCGGGGGAATCGCGACTGCTCTACCTACTGACAAAGGGTGGCCTGCAGGGGTTGGAAACTCAGTACCCGGTCTCAGCAGCGAATAAGTGGTACTTCATCGACATCGCCATTCCGGCACAGAGGATCGGGATCGAGTTCGATGGCCGCGGCAAGTACGGTTCCGATGTTGACTCGGTCCACCGCTCCATCGAGGCCGAGGAGCGCCGCCAGCGCTTACTCGAGGCTCAGGGATGGCAGATCCGCCGCTTCCGATGGGAAGCACTCGCCCGCCCCGCGGAAGTCATCGCGCAGATTCGGGCGTTGTATGGCCGTGAATAGCTCAGTCGCGCAAGGTTGATTCTCAAACAGGCTCTGGTGATAACAATCGGAACACGGCGCACGGCGCACGGCGCACGGCGAGAATAGCGCACACCACCATGATGGGATCCAACCCGCCCCTGCATACTTGGGATGCCGCGTCCATTTGAAGGACTCCGCATTGTCCCACACTGCCCCTCGCCCTACTCATAACCGCCATGCGCCCAAAACGCAGACCACCTCGCCCAAAACACCCCAAATTCACGCATTTTCAC
>CAKAPY010000244.1 GCA_916719935.1 uncultured Actinomyces sp.
GCCCCGAGCGTCGTGAACGCCGTGAGCGTCGTCCCCGTACGCGCACACGTCATAAAAGTTGTGAGTACGCGTTGTCTAACGCGCCCTCAGCGCGAGGTCACTCCTCGTCGGAGCTCTCAGATGCCTGGGCCTCGTCATCATCGCGACGACGACGTGTGCGCGTACGGGGACGACGCTCACGGCGTTCACGACGCTCGGGGCGCTCTGAACGCTCGCGACGGCGAGGCTGCTCATCGCTGGCCTCGAGCTCACCGGTTTCGCCATCAACGACGGCGTAAAGGCTGAGCTTGCCGCGATCGCTGATCTCGTGGATCTCAACCTCGACCTGCTGGCCAACCTGAAGGACATCATCGACAGAGTCAATGCGCTTACCGCCGACCAGACGACGAACCTGCGAGATGTGCAGCAGGCCGTCCTTGCCGGGAGTCAGGGAAACAAAAGCACCGAAGGAGGTCGTCTTCACGACGGTTCCCACGAAGCGCTCCCCCACCTCAGGCATCTGCGGGTTGGCAATCTGGTTGACCATCGCGCGCGCTGCTTCTGCAGCCTCACCGGTCGATGCGCCGATGTAGACAGTTCCATCGTCCTCAATGGTGAGTTCGGCGCCGGTGTCTTCCTGGATCTGGTTGATCATCTTGCCCTTGGGGCCAATGACTTCACCGATCTTGTCGACGGGGACCTGGACCGTGATGATGCGAGGAGCGTAGGGGCTCATCTCATCGGGGGCGTCGATTGCCTGCTCCATCAGATCAAGGATCTGCAGGCGCGCGTCGCGGGCCTGCGCCAGCGCGCCACGCAGCACCTGGGAGTCAATGCCATCGAGCTTGGTATCAAGCTGCAGGGCGGTAATGAACTCACGGGTACCGGCGACCTTGAAGTCCATATCGCCGAAGCCGTCTTCAGCACCGAGGATATCGGTCAGGGTCACGGCCTTCTGCTTGCCATCAACTTCACCGGTCATGAGGCCCATTGCGATGCCTGCGACGGGGGCGCGCAGCGGCACGCCAGCCTGGAGCAGCGACAGAGTCGATGCACACACGGAACCCATCGAAGAGGAGCCGTTGGAGCCCATGGTCTCGGAGACCTGGCGGATTGCGTAGGGGAACTCTTCACGCGAAGGAATCACGGGCTTGAGAGCGCGCTCTGCAAGGTCACCGTGGCCGATTTCGCGGCGCTTGGGCGAACCCACGCGACCGGTTTCACCAGTCGAGTAAGGCGGGAAGTTGTACTGGTGCATGTAGCGCTTCGCCGTGATGGGCGAAAGGTTATCCAGCTGCTGCTCCATACGGAGCATAGCCAGGGTCGTCACACCCAGAATCTGGGTTTCACCGCGCTGGAAGAGGGCCGAACCGTGGACGCGAGGAAGAACCTCGACCTCGGCGCTCAAGGAGCGGATGGTACGCAGCGAACGGCCGTCCATACGGATTTCTTCGCGCAGGGTGCGGTTACGAATGGTCTGCTTCTCCAGAGAACGGAATGCAGCCTTGAGTTCCTTTTCACCCTCAGGGAACTGCTCGGACAGCGCTTCGAGCATATCGGCCTTAACTTGGTCGACTGCCTCTTCGCGGGCGAGCTTGCCTTCAGTGAGAAGCGCCTTGGCGAGTTTATCGCCAACCCACTGCTCAACTGCTGCGTACTGCTCATCGGAGTAATCCAAGAAGATCGGGAATTCAGCGGTTTCCTTGGAGGCAACCTCTGCAACCTTCATCTGAGCTTCGCACAGTGCACGAATGAAGGGCTTTGCGGCCTCGAGGCCGTCAGCCACAACATCTTCAGTCGGTGCAACAGCGCCTGCCTGAATGAGATCCCATTCGTTTTCGCCACCGCCGGCCTCAACCATCATGATGGCGACATCTTCAGAACCGTCTTCGGCGGTCACAATACGACCGGCGACAACGATATTGAAGACGGAGCGTTCCATCTCTGACCAACGCGGGAATGCCACCCACTGGCCGTCAATGAGGGCCAGACGGGTACCAGCGATGGGGCCGGAGAAGGGAAGACCTGCGATCTGGGTCGACATCGAGGCGGCATTAATTGCCAGGACGTCATATGCATCGTTGGGGTGTGCAGCCAGAACGGTTGCGACAACCTGAACCTCGTTGCGCAGGCCCTTCTTGAAGCCGGGGCGCAGCGGACGGTCGATCAGACGTGCTGCCAGGATTGCTTCGGTTCCGGGACGGCCTTCGCGACGGAAGAAGGATCCCGGGATACGGCCGGCCGCGTAGGAACGTTCTTCAACGTCAACGGTCAGCGGGAAAAAGTCAAACTGATCCTTGGGCTGCTTGCCCACGGTGGTCGCGGACAGAACCGCGGTTTCATCATCGAGGTAGGCCATGGCCGCACCTGCGGCCTGCTTGGCGAGACGGCCCGTTTCAAAACGCACAACGCGCTTACCGAAACGGCCATTGTCGATGATCGCCTCTGCTGAGACGATATCTTCGCCTTCCATCATATGTGTGTTCTCCTTGAACTGATCTATTTCACACTACTTCGGCGTTCGTATCGGCCTTCGATCGAAGTCCACGGCTTTTGTCCGGCTCTTCCCACATCCGTAGGCGCCAGAGAAGCCGTAAACCACTGTCGAAAACCGCGCACGATTACGCCCTATCCAAAGTATTGAGTTATCGCGTGTGCACTTCGCCCACACGTAGTGATCCGGCTCGATT
>CAKAPY010000245.1 GCA_916719935.1 uncultured Actinomyces sp.
ACCCTCAAGCACAGGAGCGCACATGCCTTCCATTCCCACTATCGAGGTCCGCGGCTCGATCCGACTGGGCCAATTCCTCAAGCGCGCTGGTCTGGTTGAGGATGGTGCAGAGGCACGCGACTTGATCCAAAGCGGCGACGTTAGTGTCAACGGCGAAGTTGAAACCCGCCGCGGGCACGCCCTCGAAGATGGCGAGCTCGTCGAGCTTCGCACGCCGCAGGGAGTCTTTGCCGCTAAAGTTCGCGTCGTCGACTAGCAGGCGAAGCCAACGCCCTCTCGTTGCGCCCCGCTTCTCTTCCCCGAGGCCACGAGGCCTGCAGGAGCGCGCGTCTTAGTGAGAGGTCAGCACTCCTTCAGCACCAACAACCGCCTTCACGTGGCTAAAGAATGGCCCCGATTGGGTGACGCGCAGGGATGAATTCAATTCGACAATTGTCACGCGTCCGGGTTCACGCAGGTGCAAACGTACGGGTGAAGAGCCCGGGAAGGTCTCCAGCACTTCCTTCAATTCACGTAAAAGCTCAGGAGTGCAGCGCGAGGCAGCCAGTTCCAAGTCAAGGGGAACATTCCCGTCTTCGCGTAGCTCGAGGATGTTCATCGACTGACCATAAATTGACACCTGCTCATCGCGAGTGTTGACACGGCCCTCAATCTGAACGACAAGGTCAGGAGCAAGGAAGGTTTGCACTGTCTCATAGGCGCGCGGGAAGAAGAGCACTTCGACCGAACCGCTCAGGTCTTCGATTGTCGCAATTGCCCAGGGATTACCCTGCTTCGTCACTTTGGTTTGAAGCGATGAAACCAAGCCTGCGATTTTGACAGTGCGGTCGACCAAGCTCTCATCGCCGCCAACAATCTGCGCAATTTCAACGTCTTGGTGGCGCTCCAAGGCACCTTCAAGCCCGCGCAAAGGGTGGTCCGAAACGTAGAGCCCCAGCATCTCGCGTTCTTCGGCGAGCTTTTGCCGACGATCAAACTCAGGAAGATCCGGGATTTCAATTGCCAGAGAAGAACCTGAATCCTCCCCCATGCCCATTCCGCCAAAGAGGTCAAACTGTCCGATCGCTTCGTTACGCTTCACATCGATCACCGCATCCACGGCCTCGTCACAGCGCGACAGAAGAGCGCGGCGCGTGTAACCCAGCGAGTCAAACGCACCTGCGCGCACGAGCGACTGGATCGTTCGCTTATTGCACACCACCTGAGGAACCTTGTCCAAGAAGTCTTGGAAGGTGGTGAACTTGCCCTTCTCATGACGCGTCTCGACAATCGCGTCAACGACGTTCGCACCAACATTCTGAATAGCATTCAGACCAAAGCGAATGTCCTTGCCGTCAGGAGCAAAGGTGCCCATCGAGGCATTGACATCCGGAGGAAGGACGGTAATTCCCATATGGCGGCACTCCGCCAGGTAGAGCGCACGCCTGTCCTTGTTGTCTTTCGTCGAGGTCAAAAGAGCGGCCATGTACTCGGTGGGATAGTTTGCTTTGAGATAGGCAGTCCAATACGACACCAAACCGTAGGCTGCAGAGTGGGCCTTGTTGAATGCGTAGGCCGAGAAGGGAAGCCCTTGAACTGCTGGTCCAGAACTTCCTTCTTCTTTTTACCCATGGCCTTACGCAAGATATCTGCTTGGCCAAGAGAGTAGCCCGCAAGTTTCTGGGCAATCTGCATGACCTGCTCTTGATAGACAATCAGACCGTAGGTCGTCCCCAGAATGTCCTTCAAAGGCTCCGCAAGTTCGGGGTGGATCGGAGTGATCTCCTGACGCCCGTTCTTACGCAGAGCATAGTTTGTGTGCGAATTTGCCCCCATAGGACCGGGACGATAGAGCGCACCCACAGCGGAGATATCTTCGAAGTTATCCGGTTTCATCAGCTTGAGAAGGTCACGCATACCACCACCATCAAGCTGGAAAACGCCCAAGGTATCGCCGCGGCCCAACAACTCATATGTTGCCGGGTCATCTAGCGGGACATGGTCTAGATCGGGATCCTGCTTGCCATTGAGTTTGATGTTTTCAAGAGCATCAGAAATAACCGTCAGGTTACGCAGTCCCAAGAAGTCCATCTTGAGAAGCCCAAGACCTTCACAGGTCGGGTAGTCGAACTGGGTGATGATCGCCCCATCTTGAGGACGTTTCATAATGGGGATAATGTCCGTCAGCGTATGCGATGACATGATGACCGCACATGCGTGGACGCCCCATTGACGGGTCAGGCCTTCAAGCCCGAGTGCATACTGAACGACCTCGTGGACATCAGGGTTCTCTTCATAGTACTTACGGAACTCCGCAGCTTCGGCGTAGCGTTTATCCTTCTCATCGAAGATACCCGCAACCGAGATGTCCTTGCCCATAACCGAAGGAGGCAGTGCTTTCGTCAACTGCTCCCCCACCTTGAAGTCACGTCCCAAGATTCGCGCAGAATCTTTCAGGGCCTGTTTAGTCTTAATTCGACCGTAGGTGACCACCTGTGAAATGCGGTCTTCACCGTACTTTCGTTTAACGTACTCGATGACTTCATCGCGACGACGTTCGTCGAAGTCAACGTCAAAGTCGGGCATCGAAATACGCTCGGGGTTCAAGAAGCGTTCGAAGATCAGTCCGTGGTTGAGCGGATTGAGCTCGGTGATCTTCATGGCGTAGGCAACCATGGA
>CAKAPY010000246.1 GCA_916719935.1 uncultured Actinomyces sp.
CCAGCTGGTCTTGCCCAATTTCTACCGCGCGATTCGTGTGCTCGATAAATGCCAGTACATCCGAGCCAAGGAAGTTCTCTTCCTCGCCCAAACCAATAACCAGTGGCGATGATCTACGCGCGGCAACGATGACCTTGGGAGATTCAGTAGATAGTGCAAGCAGCGTGAAGGTTCCTTCAAGTTTCGCCGTCACTTCCCGCATCGCGACGACCAGTCTGCGCGCGACGGTCTCGTCAGTGCCGCTGAGCTCCGCAACTTCACCCGTGTACGAGGCCGCATCCGCCTGATCGTAGGCACGTGCGAGCAGGTGCACGACCACCTCCGTATCGGTTTCCGAGGCGAAAACTGCGCCTTGTGCGCGCAACTGGGCGCGCAGGTTATCGGCATTTTCGATAATCCCGTTGTGGACCAACGCAAAACGTCCATCGGGACTCACATGCGGGTGTGCATTTGCAACGGTTGGACGACCGTGGGTCGCCCAGCGGGTATGCCCAATCCCAGCGTAAGCATCGGCAGGCGCATCCTGATCTACGGCCTCGCGCAGGTTAGCCAGCTTTCCGACAGCCTTGATGACGTTTAATTTCCCCGGGCTTGCCAAGGCGATTCCCGCGGAGTCGTATCCGCGGTATTCCAGACGTGAGAGCCCGTCAAGAACGACCTGACGGCTCCGCTGAGAGGCTTGGCATGCAACGTGTCCAACAATTCCGCACATGTTCTCATTGCAACACAGGAGCCTTGCTATCGCTTGCCGGGTAGCTATGTGGGGCCTGTGAAAATTGCTTAGAGAAGGGTGATCGCTTGATCCTTCCAGTGGATTGGATCGTCGACAATCAGATCGAGGACTCGATGTGCGCCACCTCGCAGTGACAGATCTTCCGAGTGGGGGAGGATATCGATCTGCGGGGTATGCCAGGGGGCCTGAAGGACGCGCGTCGCAAGTTCTTCACGAAGACTTGGCAACAGGTAGGGTGCAATTTCTGCAACCAAGCCGCCTAAGTAAACCTGAGAGATATCAACAGTGTTGACGACTGCGGACAGTGCTTGCCCCAATGCGTGGCCGGCATGATTCATGGCGTCTTGAGCGCGCGAGCTGTGGCCTGCGTGCTGCAGAATCTCGCGTGTGCTTGCATTGTCGCCCAGTCCAGCCGCATGTCCAAGAGCTTTCAATCCCGCGACGGTTTCCAAGCAGCCGCGCGCACCACACGAACAGATATCGCCTTCGGGTTCCACGCAAATATGCCCAATTTCGCCCGACCAGCCATGTGCGCCGCTCAGTGGTTGATGGTTGATGATCAACCCGGCGCCGATGCCGACTTCTCCCGAGACGTAGATAAAAGAATCCGGCCCTTCGGGGACCCCGGGGCGAGGGAAGGCGACAGCGTAGGCTGCCAAGTCGGCCTCGTTCGCAACTAGGGTGACAGCAAGGTCGTGGAGGGGGTGAAGGATTTGCTCGCGGGGGATATTTCGCCAGCCAAGGTTGGGTGCGATGGTCAGGGTGTCGGCGGAAAAGAGGCCGGGGAGGGCAAGTGAACTTCCCAGGAAAAGTGCGCCTGTGCTGCTTCCTTCGCGCAGGACGCGCCTGGCGATTCGTGCGAGTTTGCGCAGGGTTGAGGTTGGGTCTGCTCCTGAGAAGTCACCGCTCACGCATTCGTGTGCCAGAACCGTCCCGCTCAGGTCAACAAGGTAGGCGCCGAGCGCTGAGACGTTGACCTGTAGACCCAGCGCAATAACCTTTCCCGAGGTCGGGGAGAGCACGCTGGTGGGGCGTCCCCTTTGCCCGGTTGAGAGTTTGTCGTCGCTTTCTTCGACGAGGCCGGTGGCGATGAGTTCGTCGACAAGCCGCGACATTGTTGCGCGTGAAATTCCGGTTTGGGCAGCGATGCCCGCACGGTTGATTGCGCCTGGGTTGGCCAGAATGTGGCGTAATGCCAAGGAAAGGTTGTGGGCACGCAGGGATTGATTGGTTGCCCCGGAATTGGGGTCCGATGTGCGTGCTGTGTTGGCCATGCCTTGACTCTATCGCATTTGGAGGATTATGTTATGAGACATAACAAAACGTGACGCAGTAGTCATTTAACTATGGAAGGTCATGCTATGGCGCATACACCTCGACCTGAAGATCGCTTCTCTTTCGGCCTATGGACCGTGGGATGGAATGCGGTTGATCCCTTTGGAACCGGAACGCGTCCGGTGCTTGACCCGTGGGAATATGCTGCGAAGCTCGCAGAAATAGGCGCGTGGGGAATTACCTTCCACGACAATGATGTCTTTGATTTCGATGCGTCAGACTCGGAGCGTCATCAGCGGGTCATGCAGCTGAAAGAAGCTGTCGAAGCCTCGGGACTTGTCATTGAGATGGTGACGACGAACACCTTCACACACCCGGTTTTCAAAGACGGTGGCCTGACCAATAATGACCGCGAGATCCGCCGCTTTGGCCTGCGTAAAATTTTGCGAAATGTTGATCTTGCCGCTGAACTTGGTGCAACAACCTTCGTCATGTGGGGCGGACGTGAGGGTGCCGAATACGACTCATCCAAGGACCTCAACGCCGCATTTGATCGCTATCGTGAAGGCCTTGATACCGTTGCGGGGTACATCAAGTCCCGCGGATACAACCTCCGCATCGGTCTTGAACCCAAGCCCAACG
>CAKAPY010000247.1 GCA_916719935.1 uncultured Actinomyces sp.
TATGGCGAAGGCCGATTCACCCTACCGTGACCTCGACTTCTGGATTGTCCCGATTGATCGGGCCTGGGATCAGCTCAAGCGCTTGTGCCCAGGTGGACACAACTGCTATCAGGTGGAGTTCTCTGATGAGATCACCGCACGCGAAGGTTATACGCACGCGCTGTGGGATGCCACTGAATCGGTCATCGTCTACTACAAGAAGCAGGGGGATCGTTTCGAGAAACTGCGCAGTCAAGATGCGATTGGTGAAAAGTCCTCGGTAGAGCCGGGAGAGTACTTCATTAAGTCAGCGCTCGCGGATCACCTGGTTCTGGATGTTCCTGGTGCTAGCCGTGATGATGGTGCGAATGTCCAGCTGTGGGACGCTAATCGAAGCGATGCCCAGAAGTGGCGTGTTTCTTATGATTCGCAGGGCCTTGCGACCATCACCAATGTGGCCTCGGGTAAGGTGCTTGATGCCCAATGGGCGTCCTCGCGACCTGGGACAAACGTTGATCAGTGGAGTTCGAATGGCACGCGCGCGCAGAAGTGGCGCATCACTGCGGACGATCAGGGCCGAGTGAAGATCGTCTCCGCTTTGGATCCTGCGATTGTTCTGGATGTTGCGGCGGCCAACGCCTCCGCAGGAGCGAATGTCGGCTTGTGGAATGCAAATGGCTCTGATGCTCAGGCATTTTCATTCATTCCGACGCAGCCCAAGGTTTCCGCCGCGGGGCAGGCAGATATCGCCCCCGGTTACTACGAGCTGTCAAGCGTCGTTGATCCCACGAAGGGGATTGATCTGAAGGATTTTGCGCTCAACAACGGAGCTCGACTTCAGCTGTGGGGCTCAAGCAAGACCGATAATCAGATCTGGAAAATTAGCCGTGAATCTGATGGCTTCTACCGATTGGTGAATACCTGGTCGAATAAGTCCTTGGATTCCACTGATGGCACTCCGATTCCCGGTACTGAACTTCAACTGTGGGACACGGACACGTCGAATATGAACCAGAAGTGGGCGATCTTCTCGGTGACGGGAGGGGCGTATATGCTCCGCAACGTCGGGACCGGTCTGGTTGTCAATCTCCGTTGGGGACAGGCGAGTAATGGTATGGCCATTGACGGTTACCTGGCCAATGGAACAACCGCTCAACAGTGGCGTCTGAACCCGGTCCAAGGACCCCAAGAGATCCTGGACCAGTGGGCGAAGGAAAACCGCAACTTGGTTCCTGATGGCGAGTATCAGATCCGTCCAGTTGTTGCCCCGAATAATCGTGTCGAGGTCCAGTGGGCATCTCGGGACGCGGGAGCTCGCGTGTGGTCTTACCAGTCCAATGGAAGTGCAGCACAGAAGTGGCGTATCAGTCACGATGACAAGGGCTACGTGACCTTGACCAACGTGGCTTCGGGGAAAGTCTTAGATGTCTTCGCGGCGTGGAAGAATTGGCCGGCTCGGGTGAATCAGCAGCCCTCGAACGCCTCCGCAGCCCAAAAGTGGGTCATCCAAGACAGGGGCGGCCATAAGGTTCTTATTTCCGCACTCTCACCGATGCTGGTCCTTGATCTTGAAGGTGGGCGTAGCCAGAACGAAACAACGGTTGATCTCTATCAGGACAATGGAAGTTCGGCCCAGCGCTTTGATTTCCTGAAGTAGCTCGTCACTCAGCCAAAATGTTCGGGGTGCGTTCGCGTCACTATGCGCGAGCGCACCCCTGTTTGTTGTGCGTGCCCGGGTGACGAGCCTACGGCAATCTCCACTCCACCGGCGCTGCTCCCTGCTGCTCAAGCATCGTGTTTGCGCGGCTAAATGGCCTCGAGCCAAAGAATCCGCGCCTAGCCGACAGGGGAGAGGGGTGTGCAGACTCAATGACTGGTGTGGATCCCAATTGCTCGCGTAGTGATTGCGCATCGCGCCCCCACAAAATTGCGACCAGGGGCAGTGGGTTCCCGGATACGTCCCTCCGGTTAACCAAAGCATCAATTGCGCAGGAAGTAACTTCCTCCCACCCCATCTTTCGATGCGAGCCGGCTTGTCCGGGCCTAACTGTCAGCACCCTGTTGAGCAGGCACACACCCTGACGAGACCATGGCCGCAGATCACCGCTGGTTGGCATGGGAATGCCAACGTCGGTGGTCAGCTCCTTGAAGATATTGCGCAACGAGGCCGGGAAAGGGATTCCCGGTGCGACCGAGAAACTCAGTCCAATGGCGTGTCCGGGAGTGGGGTAGGGGTCCTGCCCCACAATGAGGACCTTCACCTGGTCAAGAGGATAGGTAAAGGCTCTCAAGACATCGCTACCGGCGGGAAGATAGCCGTGCCCGGCCTCGATCTCCCGACGCAACTGAGCTCCCAATTCATGGATTTTTCCCTCAACCGGCGCCAGTGCCCGCGCCCAGGAGGGATCGATAACCGTATCCAAAGATTCCACGCACCTACTGTAACCACAGGCGTGCCCAGCTATGGCCTCGACAAGGGGAAGCGTTCAGGGAAATCTAAGGCACGCGGGCAGGGACTATGCGGGGGCGGGGGTATTTCGCTACTCTGAAGCCGTGACTTCACAGTATCCAAAGGACGAATTTGACCGCGCCGGCGAAGACATGCCCCAGGGCATGCACCTTCAGCAGCCCTCGCGATGGAAGAGCGTATGGCC
>CAKAPY010000248.1 GCA_916719935.1 uncultured Actinomyces sp.
CCGGGGATGATGCGGACTGCGTCTGCATCGAAACGTGCATCTTGGGACTGCCACAGAGTGTCGGTTCCCCACCAGCGAGCAAGATCGCCGTCCAGAACGGGAACGAAAGGCATGGGCTTGTGGTGCTTGCGGCACAGGACCGGGAACCATGCAACATCGGCGGGAATCACGCGGGTGGTCTCGGCCTGAGGATAGGCCTCGAGCAAGCGGGCTAAAGCGGCCTGGCCGTCTTCAAGATCATCGCGGCTTTCGAAAAGCGTGGGGATATCACCGTGGTCGGCCGGGTTCAGGCGGGACTCAATACGGTGGAAGAGATCCAGAGCGCGATCCGTCCACGTCCAATCGGCCCAGGGGTAGGACAGATCAATGACGCGGCGCGCCCAATCGGCGTAGGTCATTTCAGAGAGCTCACCGAAGTAGGGCTTCGCAGTCTTGTTCATGGCCGCAATGAGTTCATCGCGGTGTGCGTCGATGGACTCCTGGTCGGAGCCGACCTCGTGAATGAGGCGTGAAGCGCGAGCAGAGGAGTTCTCAATCTCGTGCATGTCCGCATTCAGGTGGGACAAACCGGAGGTCATGCCACCGCGTACCTGGCCGGTACCGACCCATCCATCACCGCCAACACCGGGGGTGTCCTTGAGCAGTTGCTTCACCTGAGGAGAAGTTTCGGCTTCTAGTGTCGCCATCGAGGCCGTACCTACCAGAACAGCATCGACGGGCATCGGTGCTGAGCCCAGATCGACGGACCACTGTCCGGTGATGTAACGAGCGGCATCCGCAGCCGAACCAATACCGCCGCCAACAGCGAGAACAAGGTTGGGCGTACGACGGATTTGTGCGTAGGTAGCCAAGAGCAGATCGTCAAGGTTTTCCCATGAGTGGTGGCCACCAGAGTGGCCGTCTTCCACCTGAATAATCAGGGTCTGATCCGGGTTTGCCTGTGCAATACGGATGACCTGTTCGATCTGCTCGACGGTTCCGGGCTTGAGGCACAGGTATTCGAAGCCATCGGCGCGCAACTGCGCGATCAGCTCGCGGGCCTCATCCAATTCGGGGATACCGGCGGCGATCGTCACCGCATCGATGGGAGCACCTGCGCGGCGGGCCTTGGGAACAATACGGTTGACACCAAATTGCAGGTTCCACATGAAACGATCAAAGAACATCGTGTTGAATCCCGCGGTACGGCCGGGTTCAAGGAGCTTTTGAAGCTCAAGACGGTGCTCGGTGAAGACCTCTTCGGAGTACTGGCCGCCACCGGCCATTTCTGCCCAGTGACCAGCGTTTGCGGCTGCAGCAACAATACGAGGTCCGACGGTCGTGGGAGTCATACCCGGAAGGATGATGGGAGAACGTCCCGTCAAACGAGTGAATGCCGTTGAAACCACGCGTCGTCCGTCGGGAAGAGCAACGACCTTGGGAGCAAACTGTGACCAGTCTGCGGCCGCTTCGATTGACGAACCTTCTTCATCGAGTTCGGTGCGGCGCGATGCGGTCGATGCATCGACGATCTGTGCGCCGGTTCCATCCAGGAGGTCCTGGGTCAGGCGGGTGAGCATATTCGAAGGCCCAAGATCAACGAAGGTCTTCACGCCCTGGCTGAGGGCTGCACAAATCGCTGCAGACCAGTCATCGCGCTCAACGAGGATCGCGCGGGCAACGCGCTCGGCCTCGGCATCATCAATTCCGTGACCGGCTGCGGCCAAGCTCCGTGCCCACGAAGCCACCTGCGCGACTGCTTCCTCCAACAGGGGTGAATGGAAGGGTGCGGAGACAGGCAGGAACTCGACAATTAGCTCAAGAGGAGTGCCACCGGTCAGGTGCTCGTCCAACGCGCGGTTCGAGGCCGCAACCTGAGCCTCAAGCTGGCGGCGGCAGGCTTCAAGATCACCCGGACGACCGGAAAGAACGACGGAACGCGGGCCATTGACAACGGCCAGGGAAACGGGAGAACCCTCAACGGCCTCGGTAATCATCGAGGCCGGCAGTCCGCGAACGGAAAGCATCGGGGTTGCTTCACCCAAGTTTGTCGCGCCCAAACGGATGCTGACCGATTGCGCAGCGGCACCGATGAGCACTGCGAGGGCCAAGACGTGGGTGAGGCGCTGGTCATCGCGGGCGATCCATGCACGGGCAACCTCGGCGCCCAAGATGCCTTGAGAATGACCGAGCAGGAAGGGCGAAGTCGTGTGGACATCCAACTGGGTTGCATCAAGATCTGCCAAAGCTGCTAGCTGAGCCAAGGTGATACCCGGCACTGAGACGGACGCGGAGCGGTCCAGAGGAAGGTCCTCAGCGTTGCCGTCCAGAAGAGCGTTCAGGCGCTCCAATGAACCGGGCGCGCTGGTGAGAAGCTCACCGGCAACGGGAGCAAGAAGCTCACGCATCGCCTGGTAGTGCTTGCGCAGCAGTGCGGCGTGAGGGGGGAAGGACAGGGAAGTCGAAAGAGCAGGGCGCCACGCGGACCCCTGTCCCGCAAAAGTCAATGCGTAGGGAGTGGGGATTTCGGCAAAAAATGCGGTCATGATTAATCTACTTTCCTCATCACATAGGGGCGTTATCGTGGACGCGCGGGGTCGTTACGGTGCGGTCCTTGAGGTGAAGGACCGATAGGGCTCGGCAAATGTTCT
>CAKAPY010000249.1 GCA_916719935.1 uncultured Actinomyces sp.
TGTTGGGAGCTGCGCTATACGGGTGGGGCGCACCCGCTGTGTTCCTCGCAGCAAGTTTGTGCTGGGTAGCTTTTGCGTCGATTGTTACTGTTATTCAGCGGGTGCATTTCACAGCAACGCATCTTCCTTCATCCCAGGAGTCCTAATGTCAGGGCGTGCCTTGGTATGGGCTTTCAGAGTAGTTCCTCGTCTACCTTTCTCCTTCGTGACATGGCTGGGCAGACGTGGAGCCGATCTCATGTGTCTACTCAATGGTTCCAGCGTGCGCAGAATGCGAGCCAACCATGAGCGTGTTCTTGGACGCAAGATTTCACAACGCGAGCTTCGAGATGCCGTGCGCTCGCATATCAATGCTTATGTTGAGCAGTTGAGTTTTGGTGGCAGCGTTGGTGAGAAGCTGCGTGCACGTGTTGACCTCAGCCAGGCGCAAGAATTCCTTCGTCTTGCCGGCGAAGGTCCAGTTGTTTTGGCCTTACCGCATGCAGGAACCTTCGATCGTGTAGGTGCGGCTGTGTGCGCACAGGGCATTTCCGTACTCACTGTTGCCGAGAGATTGAATCCTCCTGAGCTATTCGATGCCTTCTTGAAACTGCGCACGGACGTCGGGATGGAGATTATTGGGGTTTCACCGGGAGATAGTGTTTTTCACTCCTTGCTTGAGCAAGCAAAGGGCAGGAAAAACCTTGTGATCCCGCTTCTTGCTGACCGCGATATTTCCGGAACCGGTATTGAGGTTGAGTTCGGTACCAAGTCTGCTTTGGTTGCCGCGGGGCCAGCAGCACTTGCACGAGCGCTCAACGCCCCGCTCATAGCTGGGGTTGTATCAGATGTTGATGCTTCTGGCAGCCCAGAATTTGTGCGTCTGGAAGTTACTGAGAATCTCTATGACCCACAGGTCGAGGACAGTGATGTACCTGAGCTCACCCAGAGATGGGTGACTGCGCTTCTTCCGATTCTTCAACGTCGGATTCGTGAGTGGCATATGATGCAAGCAGTTTTTGTTGAGGATTTAGATCCGGAGCGCTTAGCTCGGGCGCGTAAGCGTGCGGCACAGAAAGGAGAATAGGTGAGAGTCGGTATCGTTAACCCCTACTCCTGGGATGTGCCGGGTGGCGTTCAGTTCCACATCCGTGATTTCGCACTGGAGCTTATGAAGCGTGGACACGAGGTAAGTGTCCTTACTCCAGCAAAAAATACTGATGATCTGCCCGATTGGATCACCACCGTGGGTTCATCGGTCGCTGTTCCTTTTAACGGTTCAGTCGCCCGTCTCTCCTTCACCCCCTTGGCTAACATACGAACGAAACGTTGGATTGATGAAGGCCACTTTGATCTTCTTCATGTCCACGAACCAGAAGTCCCCTCTATTTCAATGTTGGCGTTGCGTGCAGCCGAGATTCCGGTTGTTGGAACTTTCCATGCAGCATTGGATTATTCCTTCTCTCGTTCCGTTTCCTCCTCTGCGCTTGACCCGCTATTGGAAAAGCTTTCTGCTCGTATTGCTGTTTCAGCGGAAGCACGCCGGACGCTCGTTGAACATCATGGTGGCGATGCGGTGATTATCCCCAATGGGGTTGATACCCATTTCTTCGAGCAGGCACAGATCAAACCCGAATGGGAAGCAACTCCACAGCGCCCGGTCGTTGTTTTCCTCGGCCGTCTTGATGAGCCCCGGAAGGGATTGCCCATCTTCGCTGCAGCGATCGAAACGGTGCTTGCAGAAATCCCAGGTGCCCGCTTTCTTATTGCTGGACGCGGAAACGCACAGGAATACCGCTCACAATTGGAGCGTTTTGGGGACTCAGTCGAATTCCTTGGTGGCGTGAGCGATGAAGATAAGGCTTCGTTACTGAAGGGAGCGAGTGTTTACGTTGCTCCCCAAACCGGTGGGGAATCCTTCGGAATTGTTCTTGTCGAGGCGATGGCAGCCGGTTGTGCAGTACTTGCCTCTGATCTCGAGGCCTTTAGGGCAGTCCTTGAACAAGGAGAAGTAGGCGCGCTATTTGAGACCGGAAATAGTGAGGATCTGGCTCGTCAACTAGTCAAACTTCTTCGTG
Organism: uncultured Actinomyces sp.; assembly: GCA_916719935.1. GTDB lineage: Bacteria > Actinomycetota > Actinomycetes > Actinomycetales > Actinomycetaceae > Pauljensenia. The sequence continues at coordinate 2,058 of CAKAPY010000249.1, forward strand.
ATTCTGAAGAACTCGCAATGCTTGCGCACCGAGGAAAAGTGGCAAGTTCTCGTTATGGATGGGATACGGTCACCGACCAAGTCTTAGCCTTGTATCAGACCGTCTTAGCATCTGCACAAGCGCAGCCATCGGCGCCGACGACTCTTGATCTTATTCGTGGCAGGAACGAGGCCGAAGACGATGAGTAATACGTTGACCCTTGTTCTCTTGGCTCTTGTTTTGGTCGCACTGGCGTTTCTTGTTCGTCAATCAGCAATTCTTGCAACACGACTTGACCGTCTTCATTGGCGGATTTTAACGACAAGGGATTCGCTGGCACTTCTTCTTGATGAACGAGCACGCTATAGCGAGAGGATCGCTGACTATCCGGGGTTCACCTCTGAGGAATCTCAAGAAATCCGGGAGGCCTCGACAAGAGCACGCCGGCAGATGATTCCTCTTGTTGCCGATGGGCTAGACCGACGAACAAGCGAAGCAAGCATCCGCGATGCCCAAACACGTGAGAAGGTTATCGAATTTTTTGAGATTCAGTCGCAACTTTCAAGACTTCTTCGAAGCGTACTTAA
>CAKAPY010000250.1 GCA_916719935.1 uncultured Actinomyces sp.
CTTCCGAGGAAGTAACCACCACCTTGAGCGTTTCAAAAAGCTCAGTAGACCATGTGCATCGCTTCGCGGACCTCGTTCAAGGTCTTTTCTGCACGTTCATTTGCCTTCTCATTGCCTTGGCGCAGGATTGAGAGCAGGTATCCCGGATCAGCCGCTAGCTCGGCACGACGTGCACGGATTGGCGCAAGCATTTCGTTGAGAGCCTCTGTAACGGTTGCCTTGAGCGCACCGCCACCGCCATCACCGATACGCTCGGCAATAGCTACCGGATCCTCACCTGTGGCCAAAGATGCAAGCATCAGTAAATTGGCTACTTCGGGACGGTTCTCAGGGTCGAAGGTGATGTGACGATCTGAATCAGTCTTTGCGCGCTTTAAGATTTTTGCAGTTTCATCTGCGGTCATTGCCAATTCGATCGTGTTGCCGCGAGACTTTGACATCTTCGTTCCGTCTGTTCCCAAGAGCAGGGGGGTCTCTGAAAGAAGCGCATCAGGACGGGGGAATACGGCGCGCTTGGGGTCGACGCGACCGTAACGCTTATCGAAGCGTTGAGCAATCAGACGGGTCTGTTCAATGTGAGGGAGCTGGTCTTGCCCGACAGGAACAATATTCGCCTTGCAGAAGAGGATGTCACAGGCCTGATGCACCGGGTAGGTCAACATCAAACCGGTCATTGCACGGCCGTCGGTTGCTTCCAACTCTGCCTTAACCGTGGGGTTACGGTGCAACTCGGCCTCGGTGACCAGAGAAAGGAAAGGAAGCATGAGCTGGTTTAGCGCAGGAATTGACGAGTGGTTGAAGATCGTTGTCTTTTCAGGATCCAAGCCAACTGCGAGGTAGTCAGTGACCAGGCCAAGGACGCGCTCTTGAATGGGGCCGACAGCGTCGCGGTCTGTGATGACCTGATAGTCAGCTACAAGCACCCACGTATCGACTCCGCGTTCTTGAAGGAGAACACGGTTTCGCAGGGTACCGAAGTAGTGACCGAGGTGCAGGCGTCCAGTTGGGCGGTCGCCAGTAAGCACGCGAAAACGCGTGGGATCTTGGTCGATTGCCTCGTCAATTTCCTTTGAACGCGCAAGAGAACGCGCAAGAGAAGCGTCAGAGGTGGATTGCTCGAGAGTTTCTTCGCTGGTAGTCACTAGCTCAGTTTAGCGTGATCACTGCGCGGGCGAAGAGTTCACGGATGAGAGGTAGATATGCATGCTGAAAGGATCCATGGAAACTGTTGCATCCGAAGCCTTGTAATCGAGAGTATGAGGCAAGGTCACCGCATCGTTTAGCGAGGTGGCGCCACCGTCGTCGATCTGGCTCCATGCACTATCGAAGACGTGCACCCACTGGACCCCTCGGCCTCGGGGAAGAAGAACATTGCGGTCCGCTGTCGTTCCGTTGAAGAGGACAAGAGCATCGCGAGAACGGTAGGGAGTACCTGAACGCAGCATTTGGAATACACGTGAATCGGGTGATGTCCATAGGTCGTCACGCATGGGAACTCCACTTGCGTCATACCACGAGAGCTCAGGAAGCGTATCGCCATTCGGGTCGGTTCCGGAGAAAAACTTCATTGGCCGCAGTGCAGTATGCGCACGGCGTAATGCAAGAAGCCAACGGACGATTTCGAGCTGTTCCTTCTGGAGCTCAGAAAGATCCCAGTCGATCCAGGAAATGGGAGAATCTTGGCAGTAGGCGTTGTTATTACCAAATTGCGTGCGCGAAAACTCATCGCCCGCAACCAACATGGGCGTTCCTGAGGAAACAAGGAGCGTAGCAAGAAGATTGCGTTGTGAGCGCTGGCGCGCGGGGACAATATCTTCAACAAAGCCGGTGATATCACGGACATCGGGGTCAGCCCCCAGAATCGGCGCAGCCAAAGCTCCCTCAAGGCCATGGTTCCACGAGTGGTTGTTATCCGAACCGTCGCGGTTTTCTTCCAGGTTTGCCAAGTTGTGCTTATGGTCAAATGCCGTAAGGTCGGCCAATGTAAAGCCATCATGTGCCGTCACAAAATTGACAGATGCTCCCGGCCCGCGGAGGTATCCAACGCCGTGGCCAAAGAGATCTTGAGAACCCGAAAGACGAGTTGCGAGCTCATTGGCTCCACCAGCCTGTCGTCCCACACTCAGCTCGCGCAAATCAGAAAGCCAGAAGCTTCGAACGGCATCGCGGAAACGGTCATTCCACTCGCAGAAAGGATCGGGGAAATTACCCGTCTGCCACCCTCCTAAACCAATGTCCCAGGGCTCTGCGATGAGCTTGGTCTCGCGAAGAAGGGGATCTGACCCCATCGCAATAAGCAGGGGGTGTAGGGGAGTGAAACCGGTTGAGAAACGCCCGATAGTCGCAGCGAGATCAAAGCGGAATCCATCAATTCCCATGCTGGCTACCCAATAGCGCAGTGAATCCAAGATAAGAGAAATCACTTGGGGATTATCGGTATTGAGTGTGTTGCCACACCCTGTCGTATCGATGATCTGTGAGGGGTAGGCATCAGTTCGCCTGTAGTACAGAGGGGAATCAAGCCCACGGAATGACAGCGTTGGACCGGTGTCTCCGCTCTCGCAGGTGTGGTTATAGACCACGTCAATCATGACCTTCATGCCCCGCTCATGGATGGCA
>CAKAPY010000251.1 GCA_916719935.1 uncultured Actinomyces sp.
CTGTCGTCGAACAAACCACCTACCTTTTCTCTGACACTTTGCGCGCGAATATCCTGATCGCCAACCCCGCAGCCAGTGACGAGGAGATCCTCACGGCACTGCGCATCGTCGGCCTCGACGATCTTTTGACGAGGCTTCCCGAGGGCTTGGATACCCGCGTCGGCGATAAAGGACTGGCCCTCTCAGGAGGTGAAGCGCAGCGCGTCGCACTTGCTAGGGCGTTCATTAAAGACGCCCCAATCCTTTTGCTCGATGAACCCACTGCGCATGTCGATCTGGAAAGTGAAAGACAGATTCTCAACGCTATAGATACCATCGCTCGCGGGCGTACGACCATCACGATTTCTCACCGAGGAGCAACGATCGCCCACGCAGACCGCCAAGTCGAACTGAAGGAAGGGGAACTTCGATGAACCCCCAGAACTTCACTCGCATGGACCTCTCGCGCCGTCTCATTCGCGTCGCTCGTCCTGTCCTTTTCCCGCTTGTTTTCTCTCTGCTTGCGCGCATTGTTGCTTTGGTTTTGGGGATCGCGCTCTTTGCGGTGGGAACGTGGGCATTGGGTTCCTATGCCATGGATCCTGCTTCTGTCACCCTGTCGTGGGTGGTCTGGGCGCTGGTGATTATGTCCCTGCTCAAGGCCTTGTTCCGCTATCTCGAGCAATACGCGGGACACTATGTGGCCTTCCGTTCTTTGGCCCTCCTGCGTAACTATTTCTTTGACTCTCTTGAGCCTCAAGCTCCGGCGATGACGGAAGGCGCCGATACCGGTGACCTGCTGTCGCGAGTCACGAAAGACGTCGATCGCGTTGAGGTCTTCTTCGCTCACACCCTGGTTCCTCTGGCAACGGCTGTGATTGTCCCGATTGGAACGGTTGTGTGGATGGGCGTGGCAATCTCGCCGCTTAATGCTCTTGTTCTCGCACCTTTCCTGATCTTTGCGGGGCTTTGCGTTCCGACCCTCGGTGGTAAGACCACCGACGAAGCTGCGCAAGTACTTCGCGCAACACGTGGCAGGCTTTCGCACCACGTCACCGACTCGGTTCAGGGAGTGCGCGAGGTCATTGCTTTTGGAGCGCAAGAACGCCGAATCACCGAAATGAGTGACGAGCTGGAAGAGTACATTTTCCACGCTCAGTACAAGACGTCTTTCTGGATTGCTATTCGCCGAGGATTGAATCAAGCGCTGCTTCCCCTCGCAGTTGTTGCCCAGCTTCTTGTTGCCGTCTTTGCGCTTCCTTCGGGTGCGTTGAGCATCGCTCAGGTCACCATGTCTGTTGGTGTTGCTCTTGCTTCTTTCGCACCGGTATTGGCTGTTGAAGATCTGACCGCGGATTTGGATCAGGCGTATGCCTCGGCAGCGCGGATCTTCGCCGTGACAGACCGCGAAGCACTGGTTCCTGATCCGGAAAATCCCCGTCCCATCGCTGGTGGTGGTGATCTTCAGATTACGGGCGTGGACTTTACCTACCCGCAGGTTGCTCTAGCTTCAGGCCTTCACGGTGATACGGAGGAATACGAACACCTCCGTCCCCAAGTGCTTCACGACGTGACCGTCACTATTCCTGCCGGCTCGACAACCGCAATCGTTGGTGCCTCGGGCTCGGGTAAGTCGACGCTCGCTGCTCTGCTTGCTCGCGTGTGGGATCCGGACTCCGGATCGATCAGCATCGGGGGAGTGGACCTACGTCAAGACTCTCAAGATCACATTCGTTCTGTTGTCACCCTGGCCCCGCAGCGTGCTCACGTTTTCAACGATTCGATTCGCGCAAACCTTCTGCTTGCACGCCCCGATGCAAGCGATGCAGAACTAAAAGACGCCTTGGAGGCAGTTGACCTCAGCCAGTGGATCGCCGCAGAAAGCGAAGGAATCGACACCAAGGTCGGCGAAATGGGCGAGCGCATCTCCGGCGGGCAACGTCAGCGCCTGGCTCTTGCTCGCGCCCTCCTGCGCGAGACTCCCATCATGATCCTTGACGAGGCCACTTCCCAAGTTGACCGCGAAACCGAAGCTCGAGTTCTGGCGGGGATTCGCCGTCGTACCAGCGATAAGACCTTGATTGTTGTTGCGCACCGCTTGGATACCATTCACGATGCTGATCAAATCATCGTTATGGATTCGGGGCGCATTGTTGAAGTTGGAACGTGGGATCAACTTTATGAATCCGGCGGTGCCCTGCGCGCTTTGGCGGACCGAGAAGAAGGTGCACGCTAAACTTTTCACAGATACCACGCGTTTTGTGAAGAAATAACGCCATAGTTCATCTGTGACAACGCGCGGATACACCGCTGTTACAGAGAAGTTGAGGAGACCGGGATGCAGCAGCTTCAGGGCTGGCGCAAGTTTGACGATTGGGGCTCGCAGAGCGCAATCGCCGAATTCTTGGGCGAAACTCCAGGGCCTCGTCCTGTTTCTGAACTCTGGTTCGGTAATCACCCAGATGGTCCAACCCTCCTCCAAGACGGTTCAACTCTGGGCGACCTCATCGCACAGGATCCGAAGAAGGCCCTGGGATCGGGAATCCTCTACGCCTTTGGAAGCAATCTTCCCTTCCTCATGAAGGTCATCGCACCCGATGAGACACTCTCTCTTCAGGTTCAT
>CAKAPY010000252.1 GCA_916719935.1 uncultured Actinomyces sp.
TCAAACGACGCTGAACCAGGTCGCTTCTTCTTCCCTTCTTCTTCCCTTCTTCTAGTGCCCGTAGATCTCGTTCTCACGAACTACGGGCACCGCTCTTTATGATTCCCCCTATCCAACTCACTTCGTATGTCTCACTTACTGGTACCGTTGGCGCCCCCGAGCACCCCGCATTAGTATGAAAAACATGTTTGGTACTTCAGCATCGCAGATGTGGTGGTGGCTCCCCTAAGGGCGGGCCTCCTTTGACGTACCTGGAAATGATCAAGGCTCGCTCATGTGGCGGGCCTTTTTCGTTGCGCTGGCTCGCCGAGGGCAAGGGATAGGAACACAATGACACACGCAGACACACCCCACGTGATCTCGCGAGAGGTGCGCTACCACCCAGACGGCGGCAAGCTTTTGGCGTACCTGTGCGATAAGGGATTGGTCCCCCAATCGGCCTCGGGTCACCCAACACGAGTCGTCCTCTTAGATAGCGCCGATATCGCTTCGAAGCAGCACCTCACCACCATTGCAGTTCTTGATACTTCTGCGTCGATTCAATGCGATGGAGACTTCGTACGCGTCACCTCAACCAATCCGGTTGATGGCCAAAGCGCACTCAATCAGGTCTGCGAGGCCCTCCCGAACGCTCTACGCGAGCGAAAGGACACGGATGCTCTCTTTGAGCTCCCTTCCCTCCGCGAAGACGAGGCCGATGAGGAAACACGCTTGAAAGAACGCGCAACCATGGAGCCCTTGCGAGTTCTTACCGATACTCCTATCGATCACCCGCACCTGCCCTTGGTCGCCGGAACCGTTTCTTTCGATTACCTCGCAACATACGAATCCCTACCTGATGTCGACGAGGGATTTAATTCCTGCCCTGATTACCTGTTCTTCCTTGCGCGAATTATCTTGGTCGTCGACCATCCTTCGCAAAGCGCCAACATTGTCGGAGCCTCACTTGACCGTGATTCTCTTGATCGGCAAATCGATGCGCTTGCCCAGGCTATCGACCACGCCCCGCTGTCGACCGAGACTCCCACGGCCTCGGAAATGAAGATCGATCCTTCATCGCAGCCTCTTATTGCACGCCCAACCATCTCTGATGATGACTTCGAGGCTCTGGTGACGACCATGCAAGAGCACATCGCTGCTGGCGACATCTACCAGGTCGTTCCCTCTCGCGGTTTTATTGCGGATTGCCCGAATGCACTGAGAAGCTACCGCTTTTTGCGAGATGAGAATCCCAGTCCATACATGTTCTATATCGGCGCGGATGACTTCGAGCTTTTCGGAGCATCTCCGGAATCCTCGCTACTTCATTCGGCAAAGGACGGAACGGTTGCAATTCGTCCGATCGCCGGAACACGCCCTCGAGGATTTGCCCCCGACGGCAGCATCGATCACGAACTTGATATCCGCTTGGAACTTGAATTGCGTTCGGATGCGAAGGAAGTTGCCGAACACGTCATGCTCGTCGACTTGGCACGCAACGATGTCGCGCGCGTTTCACAACGAGGAACTCGTCGCGTTGAACAGTTCTTGCGCGTCGACCGATATTCTCGAGTCATGCACCTGGTGTCTGAGGTCAGCGGCACTCTGGCAGAAGATCTGCACCCCTTGGATGCTTTCCGCGCCTCGATGACCATGGGAACACTGACGGGTGCTCCAAAGCTTCGTGCGGCAGAGCTCATTCGCAACTACGAAGGCAGCCGCCGCGGTTCATACGGTGGTGCTGTTGGTTACCTTCGAGGCGACGGAGAACTTGATACCTGCATTGTCATCCGTTCGGCATTCGTCAAGGATGGACAGGCAATCGTGCAGGCCGGAGCCGGAGTTGTTGCAGATTCTGTCCCCGCTCGTGAGGCTGAAGAAACCGTCCACAAGGCAAGCGCTGTTTTGCGCGCTTTGGCCGCCTCAACCGGTCGCCCCTTGGCTATTTCCTCGAATGCGGAAGAAAGCGAGTTCTAAGATGCGCGTGATTTTCCTGGATAACCGCGATTCTTTCGTCTATAACTTGGTGGATTTAACCGCCCGCGAGGCCGCAGTGCAAGTCTTCCGCAACACGACCCCAACAGCAACGCTTCTCAAGGCACTTGTTCCGACCGAAGCCGAGCGTGCCGCGGGAGAAAGCCCACTATTGATTCTTTCCCCCGGTCCGGGGCACCCCCGAGGCGCAGGAAACATGATGGACATCCTTGAGGTGGCCCTCCGCGAGAATATCCCAACCTTGGGGATTTGCCTGGGCTTCCAAGCAATGGTCGAGGCCTGTGGGGGCATCGTCGGCCCAGTAGGGGCAACCCACGGGCGCACCGACCGCATTGAGCTTACCGAGGCCGGTGTTGAAGATCCTGCTTTCTCCTCGATTGCAGAGGCGCCTCGTCCCGGTGATGATGCTGAGCACGGATATATTTCCGTCGCCCGTTACCATTCTCTGGGCACGCGTAGCCTTCCCGATGCTTTGGTTTCCTTAGCACACACCCGTGATGGGATTGTCATGGCTGCGCGTCACCGCAGTGCACCGTGTATCGGTTTGCAATTCCATCCAGAATCGATCCTAACTCCGGCTGGGCCGCTTCTTTTGCGTGCTCTGCTGACTGACCTAACCCTATCCA
>CAKAPY010000253.1 GCA_916719935.1 uncultured Actinomyces sp.
GCCCGCGTAACGCGCGGGGTCAGTGGGGGTCATCATGGGTCCATTGTGCCCGACCGGTGGCCCTGGCGCTCACACCGGGGACGAGGCCAGGGCAACCTCACGCCGCCGGGCTCAGCCAGGCACAAGCTCCTAGTTCTTGCCGCTGCTGGTATAGGACAGCATCTGCGCGAATCCGATGATGAAGGCGAGGCCGAGAAGAATGAGACCTGGAGGGGTCAGATGGTAGAGGGCCCACACGAAGGCCCAACCCGCTGAAACATCATCGGCACCACCTCGACCGACGGTTGCGTCGACGTACGCCGAATAGACGAACGGGCTAATCGTCAGCAGAAGCCCAATAGCGCCAAGGATGAGCGGAATCTTGTAGTTTCCACTGTTCTTCGCCGAAGGGGACGCTCCGCCGGTCGGCTGACTGACCTCAGGGTGCGACTGTTCACCCGAATCCCCCTGGAAGGACTCGTCGAAGTGGTTAGCCGTATCGTCACTGTCACTCATACCAGGTCCTTTCACTACCCACTGTTGGGATGATAACTATCGCCACCATATCGCAAGAGTCGCGGCGCGCGGCTGAATCCCCTCAGAGCCCCTGCTCCCTATCCTTCCTCTTCTCGAAACGCATTACGACGAAGGCACACAGGAACGCAAGGAGGCCGAACGGAGCGATAAGGAGCAGCGCAAAGAGGAAGGACAAGTTCATGGAGACTGCGGGCGGGTTACTATCCACACCAAAATAGCTGACGAGCCAGGCCAACGGCGGCAGGTACAGCATGCTTCCGGTGAGGACGAAGCCCAGAATGACGCAGACGCGCACCACACTCGAACCCTGACGCCGATTCTCGCGGATCAACTCACCAGCATTGTCCGAAGTTCCATCGGTCAACATGACCCGCGCCTCCACATCGGCGGCCTTTCTCTCACGGCTTTTCGTTGCCACGACGTCGGCAGCCAGAGCCAGGAAGGCAACAAATACTACGGGGGCGGCGATCAGTAGAAAGCCGACGAAGAACACGACACCTCCAGATGATAGAACCGACTCCGTATCAGTCCTCCGTTCCATTCAGGAGAACGCCAACGTCGGCTTAGCCCCACCATATCGCAAGAGTCTCGGCTCTCAGTACGCGCATGGGCAGTCTTAGCGCCCCTGATCCCGCTCCGCGCCCTTGACGGCGAGATGCGCAATGAAGGCACACAGGAAGGCAAGAAGGCTGAACGGAGCCACGAAGATGAGGCACAACAGGAACATAAGGCCAGCATCAGCTTCTGATGCATTGCCACCCGAAACAATAGGGTCTACCAGGAGCACCAACAGCGGCCAATAGACGACGCTTCCCAGGATAACGAATCCCAAAATGACGCAGGAGCGCACCACCTTTGAGCCGCGGCGTGGTTTCTGGGCGCTCAGTGCGCCTTGAGGATCCCAACCAGCTCCGTAGGCCTGTGCGGCCCACGCCGCCGCTTCGGCGGCCTTCCTCTCGCGCCTCTTCGTTACCCCAGCATCGATTGCCAGCGCGATAAGGAAAATAATGAGGATGGGGGCGACAAGTAACAGCACGCTATCCAACTGAAGCAACCTCCAGATCATGAAGCCGCTTCAACGGCCTTCTATTCCATTCGAGAGCCCACCGGGGCACCCCAGAACCAGCACCCTAGCACAATGGCCGAAACGAGCGTCACGGCGACTATCAGGGCCGCGACGCGCGGGAACAACAACCGTTAGCGTCCCCGTTTTCTCTCCTCTTCCCACTCGGGGAGCTTCGCAAAGAAGGCGTACAGGAAGGCAAGAAGACTGAATGGAGCCACGAAGAACATGGCGAAGAGGCCGATCCAACCGCTCATGCCATTCGGCTGACCGCTGACGAAATCTATCAGTTCGGCTAACAGCGGCAAGTAGACCACACTTCCGAGGAGAACGAATCCCAGAATGACGCAGAAGCGCACAATGTTCCCGTCGCGCCCCCTCGGTGTCCTCTCATCGATGGCCAGAACCGCCGATTGAATCAACAAAATGATGCCGACTACCGGAAGGATGTAGAGCGGGAGGAGCAAGCCCTCCTAGGGCATGAAGTCGCTACCAAATACACTCTGTGCTGCATTCAGGCCAAGCCCAACCAACACGGGAATAACAGTGAGCGCCAGGCCGACCTTCGCGCACGTCGCAGCCCAGCTTTTTTCTTCTGCGGGCGCGGTGCGCCGCCTCGCAGCTGAGGATCCTGACTCTCGTCGGCCGAGATGCGAGCACTACCCTGCGCAGAGTCGCCCTCAAGGCCTGTCACTGCCTCGTTGCCACTCATATCAGCCCTTTCGCTGCCCGCCGGGGTTGGCTCAGAACCACCACCATAGCGCAGCCGCAGCGGGGGCCAGCACGGCGACTATCAGGGCCGCGACGCGCGGGAAGCGACGCGTCCCCATGGACAGTGGGCATCGGGTAGAGGCCGACAGGGAGAAGATCTCCTCGTCAAGCTCAGCTCTCGCGCGCATGCTCGGGCGCACGGCAGGTGGGTACGAGGGCGGCGCGGGGCGCCGGCGACGCGTAGTTGGCCTGGTGACCTGCGCTCCTCGCGCGGCCCCACCGACCCCCTCCGCGTGCGAG
>CAKAPY010000254.1 GCA_916719935.1 uncultured Actinomyces sp.
TCAAGTATCACCTGGGTACCGAAGGCGTATATTCCTCTGAAGACGGCGTAGCAACGAAGATTTCCCTTGCTGCTAATCCTTCGCATCTCGAGGCCGCTGACGGCGTTCTTGAGGGCATTGTCCGCGCGAAGCAAGATGTCTTGGGCGATCCTGATTTCCCCGTGGTTCCACTGCTCATTCACGGCGATGCTGCCTTCATTGGTCAGGGTGTCGTTCAAGAGACTCTGAATATGTCTCAGCTGACCGGCTATCGCACTGGCGGGACCATTCACATCATTGTCAACAACCAGATTGGTTTTACAACCGGTCCGGCTTCGGGTCGTTCAACGCGCTACCCAACCGATTTGGCCAAGGGTCTGCAGGTCCCGATCTTCCATGTCAATGGTGATGATCCCGAGGCCGTCGTCCGCGTGGCTGCATTGGCTTTGGATTTCCGCGAGACTTTCCACAAGGATGTCATCATCGACATGACCTGTTACCGCCGTCGCGGTCACAATGAGGGCGACGATCCTTCAATGACGCAACCGGTCATGTACTCGCTCATTTCAAAGCTTCCGTCCACCCGTGAGGTCTACATCCGTAACCTTGTTGGCCGTGGTCAGTTGACCGATGAAGAAGCCCGCGCGTCAATTCGCGCCTACGAGGCCGAGCTCAGTGAAATCCTTGAGCACACCCGTGAGCACGGTTGGGCCCCGCAGCAAGAACACCACTTGGAAGACGATCAGTGGCAGGTTCCCGAAAGCCAGCTTCCCGGCGCGGGAATGATGATTGGCTGGTCTTCGGCAGTCAGCCCCGAGGCGCTCGAGCGTATTGGTGATGCCTACGTGAATTTCCCACCTGATTTCACCGTGCACCCCAAGCTTGAGAAGCTGTGCCAGAAGCGTCAGGAAATGGCAACTGGTCATGCCCCGGTTGACTGGGGTTTCGCGGAGCTCCTAGCCTTTGGCACTTTGTTGATGGAGGGAACACCTATTCGTCTCTCGGGCGAGGACGCGCGACGTGCGACATTCGTCCAGCGCCATGCAGTTTTGCACGATCACAAAGACGGTCGCGAGTTCACTCCCCTTCACTTCCTTACTCCCGACCAGGCAAACTTCGATGTTTTCGATTCGCCGCTGTCGGAGTATGCGGTATTGGCCTATGAGTATGGCTACTCGATCGAGCGCCCCGAAGCTTTGGTTTTGTGGGAAGCGCAGTTTGGAGACTTCGCGATTGGCGCTCAAACGGTCATCGATGAGTTTGTTTCTTCCGCGGAGACAAAGTGGGGACAGCGTTCCTCCTTGGTCATGCTCTTGCCGCACGGCCAAGAGGGTCAGGGTCCAGACCATTCGTCTGCACGAATCGAGCGATACCTGCAGCTTGCCGCAGAAAACAACATGTGGATTGTTCAGCCCTCTACCCCGGCGAACCACTTCCATATGCTGCGCACTCAGGCCTACAAGAGGCCTCGTAAGCCACTCATTGCCTTCACCCCGAAGCAGCTTCTGCGTCTGCATGCAGCGTCATCGCGTCTCGAGGAATTCACCACCGGATCCTTCACTCCCGTGTACGGCGAAGTCGATTCGAGGGTAGAGACAAACCGTGTGTCGCGGGTTATTTTGTGCTCGGGACGGGTCTACTACGACCTGATCCATGAGCGGGAAGAGCGCGGTGCCTGGAATACGGCGATTATTCGCGTTGAGCAGCTCTATCCGCTTCCAACTGAGGAGCTCCGTCAGGTTCTGTCTGCGTTCCCGAATGCCGAACTCCTCTGGCTCCAAGATGAGCCAAAGAACCAGGGAATCTGGCCTCACTTCGCATTGAATTTGTTCCCCGAGCTAGGAATTGCACCGACTCTGGTTTCTCGTCCAGAGAGCGCAACCACCGCCGCCGGGCGAGCAAGCCTGCATCGTGAACAGGCCGCGGAGCTCATGCGCAGGGCCTTCGCATAGGGGGCGTCATGCGAATCTGTATTATCGGCGATGAACTCATTACCCCCATGGGAGATCCCCGAGGCCTCGGTTGGGTTGGGCGGGTATTGGCACGCTCCGAGTTCCCTTCCCCGCCAACCGTCATGACCTTGGCTGTTCCGGGAGAAACGACCTCGCAGCTTGCTGCACGCTGGGAGGATGAGGTCGTGTATCGCTTTGCTCCCGACGAGCCTTGCGCGCTGATTATTGCTGTTGGGTGCAGTGATATTCCGGCCGGGATTTCGACTCCCCGCTCGCGTCTCAATTTGGCGAATATTACTGACCGAGCATCGACTTTGGGGATTCCCTCGATGGTCGTTGGCCCGCCTCCGCTTGCCGGTGTGCAATCCTCTGCGGTGAAGGAACTTTCACTGTCGTGTCAGCAGGTGTGTGAACGCCGAGATATCCCCTTTGTTGATACCTATACTCCCCTAGTCGCTCATGATCAGTGGTTTGAAGATATGGCGTCGTCATCCGTGCGCAGTGCCCGCGGGGCATCGATGCCCGGACAGTCTGGCTTTGCACTGATGGCTTGGCTTGTTCTGCATCAAGGGTGGTTTGAGTGGATTGGCGCTCAAGAAGCCGAATCCTAAAAATCCAGCGGAGATAAAACTGTGGGGTCCGATGCA
>CAKAPY010000255.1 GCA_916719935.1 uncultured Actinomyces sp.
TTGTCACCGTCGCATTGATGTCTTTACGCGTGAGCAACAGCCCAATTGACCGACCAACAGTCACTCCGCGTCCTACGACGCACACATCTGCGCCATTAAGGTCGATCCCATTGCGCTGAATTAATTCAATGACAGCACGGGGCGTACAGGGAAGCGGTGATTGAATGGGTTCACTCCCCCGCAGGACCAATCGGCCCAGATTTGTCGGGTGAAGACCGTCGGCATCCTTGTCAGGATCCACAGCCTCGAGAATCCGATTGGTATCAACGCCGCGAGGAAGTGGCAGCTGAACAATGAAACCCGTGCAGGCAGGATCAGCGTTCAGCCTTTCAACTGCCGCAAGGATTTCCTCCTGCGAGGCCTCGGCAGGCAAATCGACGCGAATCGATTCAATTCCCACCTCGGCACAGTCCCGATGCTTTCCAGCAACATAGGCAACGGACCCCGGATCTTCCCCTACCAAGACGGTACCAAGGCCGGGGACTACTCCCCGCTCCCGCAAGGCCTGGACTCGGCCTCGAAGCTCATCTTTGATCTGAGCCGCGCACGCTACACCGTCCAGAACGCGAGCATCGCCTTCCCACGGAGCTCTCATTGATTCAGTCCCGCATACAAGGGGTGAGCATCGGTAAGAGCGCGCACGCGTGCACGCAATCCATCGACATCAACACTTCCGCTTGCACCCTGAATGAGCGCATTCGCGATAATGTCGCCAACCTCTTCAAAATCAGCAACGCTGAAACCGCGCGTTGCCAATGCAGGGGTTCCAACGCGCAGACCCGAAGTCACTCTTGGGGGGCGCGGGTCGAAAGGCACCGCGTTGCGATTGACCGTGATACCAACCTCGTGGAGCAGATCTTCTGCCTGCTGCCCATCCAGCGAAGAGTTCACAAGATCAACCAGAACGAGGTGCACATCGGTACCACCCGTTACAAGGCGGATTCCCGCAGCTTGTGCATCGGGAGCCAAGAGACGCTGGGCAATTGCCTGCGCACCGTCGAGCGTTCGCTGCTGACGATCCTTGAATTCCTCGGTCTGAGCAACCTTCATGGAAATCGCCTTCGCTGCAACGACGTGCATCAGTGGACCGCCCTGCTGTCCGGGGAAGACCGCGCTATCAAGCTTCTTACCCCACTGCTCCCCCCGCGAGGAGAGGATCATTCCCGAGCGAGGCCCGCCCAAAGTCTTATGGACGGTCGTCGTCACAATATCTGCGTGAGGAACCGGAGAGGGATGCAAACCGGCGGCAACCAAGCCCGCGAAGTGGGCCATATCAACCCACAACACAGCCCCGACCTCGTCGGCAATTTCGCGGAACGCAGCAAAGTCCAAGTGACGCGGGTAAGCCGACCATCCCGCGATCAGCACGCGGGGACGCTCACGAAGCGCGGCCTCGCGAACCTGTTCAGGCTCAATGCGCATGGTTTGCGGATCAACCTCGTAACCAACAGCGTGGTAGTTCTTACCCGAGAAGTTAATGCGCATGCCGTGAGTGAGGTGACCTCCGTGCGCTAAGGACAGACCCAGCAGAGTATCGCCAACATTTGCCATTGCCATGAGAGCGGCAGCGTTTGCCTGGGCACCTGAGTGAGGCTGAACGTTGACGTAGTCCGCGCCGGTAAAGACTTCCTTTGCGCGCGAAATCGCCAGAGATTCCGCAACATCAACAAACTCACATCCGCCGTAGTAGCGACGGCCCGGATAACCCTCCGCGTACTTGTTTGTGAGGACGGAGCCTTGCGCCTCAAGCACCGCTCGTGGAACGAAGTTTTCCGAGGCAATCATTTCCAGCGTGTGCTGCTGGCGTTCCAATTCGCTATCCAAAACCGCCTGGATTTCGGGATCGAGCTGGCGCAGTGGGAGGTCATTGAGCGTATCCATTGCGAGTCCTTGCAAAGTCGTGAGCCGGGTAATCCCCGAATTTTGCCTTTACTTTACCCCACGACGAGGCCACTTCCGAGGTTTCGTCCAAAATCGTCCGTTTTGTGGGAACTAAGGCCTAGCTAAATTCACTTAGTTACGATAACCTTTCTCAAAGTTCGGCTATGCGAACTTTTTGACAAAGAAAGCCATAATTAGATAACACCCCAATGAAGAGGAACTTCAATGTCCGCCGTTCACTCGCGTTCATTCCTTGCCGCCACAGCAACCTGCCTACTGGGCGCAACTTCGATCGCCTCGTGCTCAACTGCATCTTCACAGTCGGGCTCCACCTCACTCTCCCTCGTCGCAAGCACCACCCAGATCTGCGACTATGTCACCCAAATTGCGCAGCAGCCCTCGGCACAAAACTCCATCTCGCTCGATAAAACTGATGCCACGGGAACGCAATCCCATATTGGGGCCCCCGCCGAGCAAGCCAGCGCAAAAGTTCAGCTCACGTGTCTACTTGCCCCCAACGCCTCGGCACACGAGCACGAAATGACTCCCCAGCAACTGCAAGCACTTGCGTCGGCGAAAGTCCTGCTCGTCTCGGGCGTCGACCTCGAGCATTTCCTGGATCAGGCCGTGAGCGCCTCTGGGTTCAAGGGAACGATGGGAGTGACCTCGGG
>CAKAPY010000256.1 GCA_916719935.1 uncultured Actinomyces sp.
ACGAAACATCATCGGGACCACCCCGACCGACGGTTGCATCGACGTACGCCGAATAAAAGAACGGGCTGATCGTCAGCAAAAGCCCAATAGCGCCAAGAATGAGCGGAATTTTGTAGTTTCCACTCTTCTTCGTCGAAGGGGACGCTCCGCTCTCACTCTCACTCATGTCTGATCCTTTCACTGCCCGACGCTGGGGTGATGACTTGCACCACCATAGCGCAGCGGCCACGGCGCGCACGTGGACGGTCTTAGTACCCCTGATTCCGCTCCGCACCCTTGACGGCGAGATGTGCAATGAAGGCACACAGGAAGGCAAGAAGGCTGAACGGAGCCACGAAGATAAGGCACAACAGGAACATAAGGCCAGCATCAGCTTCTGATGCATTGCCACCCGAAACAATAGGGTCTACCAGGAGCACCAACAGCGGCCAATAGACGACGCTTCCCAGGATAACGAATCCCAAAATGACGCAGGAGCGCACCACCTTTGAGCCGCGGCGTGGTTTCTGGGCGCTCAGTGCGCCTTGAGGATCCCAACCAGCTCCGTAGGCCTGTGCGGCCCACGCCGCCGCTTCGGCGGCCTTCCTCTCGCGCCTCTTCGTTACCCCAGCATCGATTGCCAGCGCGATAAGGAAAATAATGAGGATGGGGGCGACAAGTAACAGCACGCTATCCAACTGAAGCAACCTCCAGATCATGAAGCCGCCTTAACGGCCTTCTATTCCATTCGGGAAGACACCGGGGCACCCCAGAACCAGCACCATAGCGCAACGGCCGCGGCGCGCGGTTGAAACCCTCAGATGCCCTGTTCCTTCTCATCAAGCTTCTGCGCGAGCTTGGCGAAGATCGCGAGCAGGAACGAGATGAGACCGAAGGGGGCAACATAAAACACGGCGAAGAAGAGGGTCCAGCCGCTCGCGACACCGGACGGATTGCTGCCGCTATCCATCGCTTCAGGCAGCAGGGGCAAAACGAACACGCTTGAGAGCAGCACGATCCCCAAGATCACGAAGAAGCGCGCCAGCTTTGAGCCCCGACGCCGCGGGGGAGTAACAGGTGCGCCAGTGATTGCCGCGGTCGATCCGCCAGGCGCAACGGGCTGTGCGGCGACAGCGGATGCAACCATGGCCTCGGGGACATTCTCGCCGCGCATCGTCACATCGTTACTCTCGTTCATGCCTGGTCCTTTCACTGCCCGTCGCTGGGGTAATGACTACCACCACCATAGCGCAACGGCCGCGGCGAGCAGCACGGCAGCCACGAAGGCCACGACGAGCCTACGCTCGCTCGCTGCATCGGGTAGTTTCGCTAGATGCCAAGATTGAACAGAGTAGCCCCGCAGAATCTGGTAACGAAGTAAAAGGCGACTATGACCACCGGGGGAATGATGAACATGCGCGCCGACAGCGCGTTTTGTTGACGTGCAGTCCACACCCATGCGACCCACTCGCCAATTCCCACGCAGAAAGCAAGAAAGACGGTGAGTAAACCAAAAATCATGCATGGGACGAGGAGAAGACCCGGAAGCCAGTATTGACCATCGCCATTATCCGAGTGATCCCCAGGCCCTAAATTAATCAGGAATGTGACGATGCTCGGCGCGAGAAGCAGCAGCAGGCCGATGACGGCAAAGATGATCCAAATTTTGGGAACCCGCGGCTTCTTCACAATGGGCTTCTCGGGCAGCATCCGCACAGCCGTTCCCTGTTGCCACTGCGGCGATGCAGGAGAGATGTCCTCAGACACCCGAGCCCTCGCTGGGCTGCTAGGAGCAACCCCCACAGGTATCGCTGCCTCATCTTTTCCACTCATCATCAAACCTCCTCGTTCGAGATGTGAATGAATCTAACTAGAACCACCAGAAGGCAACGGCCGCGGCGAGCAGCACGGCCACGAGGGCACCGAGCCGCGACAAGCGCCGCGCACCCATGGACAGGGAGCATCGGGTCGAGGCGGATAGGGAGAAGATCTCCTCGTCGAGCTCGGCTCGCGCGCGCACGCTCGGGCGCACGGCGGGCGGATACGAGGGCGGCGCGGGGCGCCGGCGACGCGCGGCTGGCCTGGTGACCTGCGCTCCTCGCGCGGCCCCACCGACCCCCTCCGCGTGCGAGTACTGGGAAGGCGAGCGGTACACGATGTCTCCATCGACTATTGCGGTGTGAATGGCGCAATCCTAGCACCCATGAGGCGCGCGTCACATACATTTGATTTCTTCAATTTCAAACAATTTGATCGGAGTCGCAAACCAACAAACAGCTTGCGCCCCCTTGCAAAATAAGCTGCCCGTCACACCATATGTTAGGCTGGCCCCGTTCGCTCAAAGCACCGAACGACCCTACTTCGAGGAGGAATCATGAGTCTGGAAGATCTGGCCAAGAAGGCTGAAGAAGGCTTCGAGAAGGTCGTTGACGCGGCCAAGGAGAAGGCTGAAGAAGCCAAGGACAAGCTCGCCGAGCTCGCTGGCGATGCCAAGGACAAGGCAGAAGACGCCAAGGACAAGGCAGCGGAGGCCGCCGAAGACGCCAAGGACAAGGCAG
>CAKAPY010000257.1 GCA_916719935.1 uncultured Actinomyces sp.
GCTTGTCCAATTAATGGGATCTTAAAAAGAAAGAAAAGTCTGCAATCTTGCCATTTCTGCTGCAAAATTTCTGCGATTGTGCTGGGAATGAATAGTATTGGCGATGCATAGTAGTACACTTGTACCACTAACTTGAGCTTAGGCTCAGGTCACAAAAGATTCGTAGGAGAATCGTTATGTTCTGGTCGCAACCTCAAACAAAAGAAGATTCTGCAGGACCCTATGCGCAGCAATGTGGCAATTGCGGGCAGGTCGCTGAGCGCACAGATCTGAAGCGCGCTCTGAGCGGTCGACATATGCAGATGATCGCCATCGGCGGTGCGATCGGAACCGGTCTCTTCGTCGCCTCGGGTGCAACGGTTTCAACGGCCGGACCGGGTGGTGCGCTCGTTGCCTACACAGCTATCGGCCTCATGGTGTTGCTCCTCATGCAGTCGCTCGGTGAAATGAGCGCACACATGCCGGTTGTCGGCAACTTTCAAACCTATGCCGCGCGCTTCATTAGCCCTTCCTTTGGATTCGCGATGGGGTGGAACTACTGGTTCAACTGGGCCGTGACGGTCTCAGCTGACCTTGTTGCCTCGGGAATCGTCATGTCGTACTGGTTCCCGGACGTGCCGGGATGGATGTGGGCAGCGGGCTTCCTTGTCCTTCTCACCGTTTTGAACGCGCTTAGTGCGCGGGTTTATGGCGAAGCCGAGTTCTGGCTGGCAACCATTAAGGTCGTGACCATCATCGTCTTCCTGGTCTCCGGTGTTGCCATGATCTTCGGCATTCTGGGCAATGGCTCGCCTGGCTTTGCGAACTGGCACATCGAAGATGCACCCTTCCACGGCGGATTCCTACCGATTGTCACGATCTTCATGATCGCCGGATTCTCATTCCAAGGAACCGAGCTTGTTGGCGTTGCTGCAGCAGAATCGGGCGATCCTCACCGCGATGTGCCTCGCGCTATTAAGTCGGTCTTCTGGCGCATCATGTTCTTCTACATTGGTGCTATCGCCATCATCGGTACTCTGATTCCGTTCACTGACCCGAATCTGTTGCGCAGTAGTGAATCAGATATCGCATACTCGCCCTTCACCTTGGTCTTCGATCGTTTGGGCATTGCAGCGGCCGCGGCCGTGATGAACGCGGTTATTTTGACGTCTATTCTTTCGGCGGGTAACTCGGGTCTCTATGCTTCTTCGCGAATGCTGCACTCGATGGCTCTCATTGGTCAAGCCCCTCGCGTTTTCTGCCACGTGACGAAGAGGGGAGTCCCGCTCAATGCGATGCTCGCTACTGCCGCTGTTTCTGCTCTCGGCTTCTGCACGGCGCTGGTTGGTGAGGGAACGGCATACACCTGGTTGGTGAGTATCGTCGGCGTCTCAGGAATCTTTATGTGGCTAGGTATTGCGGCGTGCCATATTCGTTTCCGTCGCGCCTACCTTCTCCAGGGGTACAAGCTTGAGGACCTGCCGTATCGCGCCCCCTTCTTCCCCTTCGGACCGATTTTGGCTTTTGGTATGTGCCTAATCGTTTTGCTTGGCCAAAACTATGAGGCGGTCTTCCTTGGCCAGATGTGGGAGATCATTTCGGCATACATCGGTGTTCCGCTCTTCTTGGGAGTCTGGCTGGGATATCACCTCATCAAGAAGGATCGCATGACACCGCTGGCGGAACTTGATGTTCGCGGGGTAACC
Organism: uncultured Actinomyces sp.; assembly: GCA_916719935.1. Taxonomy (GTDB): domain Bacteria; phylum Actinomycetota; class Actinomycetes; order Actinomycetales; family Actinomycetaceae; genus Pauljensenia. The sequence continues at coordinate 1,686 of CAKAPY010000257.1, forward strand.
CGAGAGCAGATCGAAGAGGATATCGAGCGCACCAAGCACTACGACGACTGATTCGATACAAACTAGCGCCGGGGTCTGAAATCCATGTGGGGTTTCGAGGCCTCGGCGCTCGCGTTTATTCAGTTTTCCGACATGCTAGCTTCAACGCGTGAATTGATTGCTGAGGCCGTTGCTTGTTTGTCAGGTGAGGGGTGTTTGACAGTCACCCTCCAAGCGGTCTTCGTCGACTAGTTCTCACGCTACCTTTTTGGAGCCAGTTTGAAGACACTTTTCATAAATCGTCATCGAAGTGCGATCAAGCCGTAACCGACCTGCAAGAAGAGTGATTCTGTGTTGCTTGACACAAAAAGTGCCCAAAAAACTCCAAAAAATTAAGACACGCCCTGAAAAGTCGCGGAAAAACTGACAAAACTGGGATTCATTCCTTAATCTGTTCCCTGAAGCCACCAAAGTGGCATCCATAACCGACAAGAATGAGGTTTTTCAATGTCCGTCAACCGCACTGAACTTGTTGCCAAGATCGCCGAGCGCGCCAACATCTCGAAGGTTCACGCTGACGCCGCCCTTGCTGCGTTCCAGGATGTCCTGGTCGAGTCCCTGTCCAAGGGTGAGACCGTCAAGGTGACCGGCCTGCTCTCCGTTGAGCGCGTCGAGCGTGCAGCACGCACCGGCCGCAACCCCCGCACCGGCGAAGAGATCAAGATCCCCGCAGGCTTCGGCGTCAAGCTCTCCGCTGGCTCCACCCTGAAGAAGGCTGTCGCCAAGTGACCTCAGCCCTGCGCTGAAATGCGTTGACGCAATCTTTTGCGTCCCAACGCACGCGTGAATAGTGTGCCCCGGTCTCCTTGATC